>JBARSG010000208.1:0-12642 GCA_049644625.1 Desulfobacterales bacterium
GGTAATGGCTCCCTGTTTTACCAGGATATCTCCGATCTTTTGCTGCTTGTTGTACTTTTTAAGAAATCGCGTAAGATCTATAGGGCTAATAAGGTCCAGGCTGCAGAGAATCTCACCAAGGAGTCTGGGATTGTTTTTGCGATTTAGAACTTCATCCAGATCCTTCTGGGTTATCATATCAAATTTTAGTGCAAGCTGGCCCAGTTTGGTTCCGGCCATTTGTTGATTTAATAATCCTTTTATATCATCGGCCGTGGCATATCCTTGTTTTATCAATACCTGGCCGATCAGTTCATCGGGTTTCTTTTTATTGAGACACTCCTCGAGCTGTTTTTCATTAATTAACCCTTTTTCAATCGCTAACTTCCCGATATATTTCCGCAAATATGGATGGTCCAGGAGTCTTTGGAGCTGGTTTTCTGTTATCAGTCCATTTTTGACAAGGAGCATGCCCAGAGGCAGTTCCGATTCCTTAATTTCTTCTTTCTGAATTTCAAGGGCCCTTTCAATATCCTCTTTCTTTACGAGGCCGTCTTTAACCAATAGCTCTCCAATTTTCGGAGCAGGCGGCTTTTCATTTGCGTTTTTATCCATGTTTTTTCCTTGGTCAAATCTTTAACATTTGGGAAATGATGATTGTGAAAGCTCATAATTGATTTTATGATTATGGAACTATAGAGGAAACCGACTTTTGTGTCAAATAACAAAATTATATTGATTCAGATGAACAGCTATGGCAGGAAGCCTTCAATACCTGATATCATCATTGCTTTTTTATTGCTGAACGTCTTTAATTTATAGAGAGTGAACGCGGTAAGCGTAGTGAGGGCATAGATAGAAGCTGCCAGCTGGAGCGAGATTGATAAGGTTCCATCTCTTCGATAAGAATTAAATTTTTAATCGGGGTCTTTTTGTTGAGTTACCCTGGCGGTGAAATTTGTGAACTCACCGCCAGGTTAATCATCGGACATAATCTGTTACGCGACTTCCTGGTAATCCGCGTCGACCACATCATCATCCGGTTCAGAAGAAGACGGACCCCATGTGTTTTGAGCAGTGTCTCCACTCTGATGCGCATCGGTATGGGATGTCTGCTGGTACATGGAAGCGGCCAGCTTATGTGACGCCTGTGTCAGCACTTCAGTGAGACGCTTGATCTGAGCGGTATCTTGGCCTTGTATTACCCGTTTAAGGTCGTTTAACGCGCCTTCAACCTCGGCCATGGTTGCACTGTCTGCTTTTTCGCCAAATTCCTTTATGGATTTTTCAGTTGTATAAATCAATGCATCGGCTGTATTGCGTGCATCCACAAGTTCCTTTTTATTTCTATCCTCATCCGCATGAAGTTCCGCATCTCTGACCAGCCGATCGATTTCTTCCCGGGACAAGCCCGAAGAGGCCGTGATCCGGATGGACTGCTGTTTGCCGGTAGCCTGATCCTTGGCCGAGACTTCCACGATACCATTGGCATCGATGTCAAAGGTCACTTCAATCTGCGGCATGCCTCTGTCCAAGACAGAGAGTCAAGTTTTTATTTTGCACCCCAATTCAAGAAAGAAGACCCTCTATTATATTAAAATTTTAGCCTTGTATGGAAAGCCATTTCTTTCGCACCCGAGATGCCCATTTTATGTCATCCAGCTTGTTGGTGATGCTGGTAGCCAACTCAAACATGTAGGTATTGGCATCTGACGCTTGTTCGGCTTTTGCATAGACCCGCCTGGCCCATGGGTTATCCGAAAAACGCCTGAAGATGCTTTCGGCCAGATAAATAAAATCTCTTGTTTCTCTAAATTTATTCTCGGCAGAGCTGTGTATCTGTCGAAGAAGGTCAACGTCTGCCGTTTGTTTCTGAACTTCGGAAATCAGCATTTCGTAATCATCCCGATTATTGCAAATGGCTTCAGCCTTGTTGTAGATTGATTGTGCCCACGCATTATCGGCCAACAGATCTCGTACTGCCCACGCTACAGTGGTGTATCCAAATATATCTTGACTTTTTTCCTCAGCCTTGCCCAATAGCTTTTTGGCCCAATCTTGATCCTCCAATTTTGCCAAAACAATACGGGCCAGTTTGATAAAATCTGTCTCCTTGTCGCACCGTTCTTCTAACCCCGAAAAGATATTCTTAACCCATTCTTTATCTTGCAGGGTGGCAATTATGCCATCTGCCAAATCGTTATACTTGTGGGTATCATCGCATTTTTCGACCTGTTTTTCATAAATGGTTCGTATCCAGTCTTCATCGTTGAGATCAGAATAAATTGCACCGGCGACATGGAGATATTCAGGGAAATACGTGCATAATCTTTCAGCCTTTTTGTAAAGCTTTCCGGCATAATGCATGTCAGCTGTTTTCTCAATCACCTCATGGGCCAAGATAGACAGGGATTTGCTTGTTTCGCATTCTTGTTCCCGACTGACATATTCTTTATAAAGATCTTTGTGAGTCTCTCGCTTTTTGAGTTGATCATTAATCGCATTAATCCACTGCTGATCGTCTGCGTACTTGAGGATTGCATCGGCGGTCTTTTTAAAATCATCCAAGGTATTTACGAATTGTTCTGCTCGCTTTAGCTCGTCAAAAGCGCCTTGCTTATCATCAATTTCGTCAGCCAAAGCAGCTGCAACCGCCACCAGTTGGTTGGAGGCTTGGGTTGTGCCGGCGGCCTTTTTGTAAACACTGCCGGCAAAATCGGCATTACCGGTATTTTTGAAGGCAGCCTGGGCCAGTTTGACGTAACTTGCATAGTCGCTAAATTTGGTTTCCGCAGTTTTATAAACGGTCAGCGCCAGGTCCTTATCGTTAAGTTTGTTCATCAACGATTCTGCAAGTTTCATCAAATCATCGCCGCTTTCGAGTTTTCCTTCAGATTTTTTGTAAATTGATCTGGCATATTCTTCATCTTCTAAATCAGCTTTGGCAGACTCGGCCAATTGTATCAGATCAATTCCTGAATCAAGCAAGCTTTCTGCCTTCTCAAAAATTGACTTAGCCAGATCTCTATCGGCAAGATTATCCAGAACACCTTTTGCGAGCACCCCAAAATCGTCCCCGGTTTTGCAGGTTTCAACAGCCTTATCGTAGACTTCCTTTGCCAAGTTTTTATCGTCAAATACGTCAAGTACACTCCGGGCATACGCATTATAGTCCGCAGCCGTGCTACACTTATCCATTGCTTTGTTCGCGGTTTCCTTAGCCAGCTCCGGATCTGAAAGAACCTCATTGATACTTTTGCTAAGATCCAAAAAATCTTTAACCTTAACGCACTTGCCTTGAGCGGCGGTAAATATTTCTTTGGCGGCTTCGGCCTCGCCCATATCTGATGATGCTTTGCCAAGGTTTACGAACTCCTGTGCGTTCATACAATAATCTTTGGCTTGCAGTAGGTATGCGTTCGATTTCTCTTTATTTTCCAATACCTCCAATGAACTCTTTGCAAGGATTATAAATTCATCAGTAGTTTCCGCCCAGTCCGCACCTTCTTCAATAAGCTCCGCGGCCCATTCCTTATCTGACAACTCATTAACTACTTCTTTTGCTAATTCAACATAATCTTCAGTCGTATCGCAATCTTCTGCTTTTTCTTCTAATTCTTCCCTGGTAGCCATTTTTTCCTCCTTTCCTGGTTTTTTAGAACTGAAACGTTTGCTATTTTGCCAAAACTCTAAAAGTCATTATTTTATGGGCGTCCCGCTGGTCCTGCCTATTTTACATATGAGTAAAGTTATAATCGAATAGACGACCTTAATATCCCCATGGCTATTCTAACCAAATACCATACTAAATTCGTAGTTTCAACTCTAAATTCAATAGATTAAACAGGGTTTGCAGCGTAGTTCATATTCCGAAAATCCAATGGACAGCAGGGTATTGTATTGAGATATGCTTGTCTTTTTATTTGTCTAAAAAGACAACAACGGCAGATTTCAAAATCCGGTATGGATGGTTTCGTATATGAGAATTTTATCAAAGAAATGAAATAGGGGTGTGCCTTTTTTCCCCGCATCGAAACCCAGTCACCGAATGCCTATGGGGTATTGGGGACGCTCCACAGTTTTACAGTTTTAACAAATCGGTAATGCTGTAATCGTTGGATAAACAGATTTTTTCACCGCGTTTAACCGATAGACTGATGGCCGAAAGCGAAATCTTAAGCAACCTTGAAAGATCCGTCATTGGAACTCCCAGTTCTTTTGCCGACCAGTAACAAAATAGACTTCTTGCCCGAACCCTATCTCGTTCCTTCCCTGGTTTAAATATCAACTCTGGTTCAGTATTCAACAACTTAGCGGCGATTACGACGATCTCATCAGTGGTAACGCCTGAATTTATCAGGGTGTATTTTTTCTCCAGTTGCTCCTGGCAAGTCGACAAAACATTTTCAACAAATTCACCGTCACCTAATATTCGTTCGCCACTCTTTTCATAAATTTTAGCCTTGCGCATCGCTTTTACGCTGGACCAGCCACCACTACTTCGTATTAGGCCCCCACCGATCAAATCTTCTCTATGGCCCTGATCGATCCCCTTTTTCACGAAGCTGCGATAATATTTTCGTGCCAGGAACACGGTATCCGAAAAAAGATCCAAAACCCCGGCTATATTCTGCCACTTCCTGCTCTTTCGCCCCATAATCGCGCTGTGTCCGCAAAATGGATATTTATCCAAATCTTTCAGAGCATCCACCAATCCTGACCGCAGCGGATTCAAATGAATGTAGCGAACCAATTCTTTTAGATAAACATCCTCCTGGCACAGAATCGATTTATAGCGGTTTTGAAACAAATGTCCATGACGCCTGTGCCGTCGGTTAAAAAACCCCGCATGACCGGTCAAAAGCCGTCGCATGACCGTTGCAATTGGTACCCGCCCGGTCTTCAAAAGCAAATGGAAATGGTTGGGAATCAAAGCCCAGGCATAGCAACAGGTATTTGTTTCAAGTATGATTTTTTCAATACGCTCCAGAAAGTTATTACGATCGAAATCATCCTCAAAAATATCTCTACGCTCGATCCCTCTGGCCATGATATGATGCAATGCACCGGGTGCGTCTATTCTCGCTTTTCTTGGCATATCTTCCCCATAGCATAGATCCTATCGAATTAAAACTGTAAATAGGTGGAGCGTCCCCTATTTTCTGAATCACAAGAAAAAACTTGAGGTTCGAGTATAATTGGATTAAATACCATATCTTTCATTATTAATACTAATAATTTTCATTTTTCATTATTAATACTAACAGGTTTTATCGACAGGGAAAGGAAGAAAGCATTATGAATTACCGCGGACGGTCATACTGTGGCCGGTTTAATTTGTCCGATGTCGGGCGTGACGTCCAACTGTTCGGCTGGGTAGATGCATTGCGCGACCATGGAGATATCCTGTTTATTCATTTGCGGGATCGAAGCGGCATTGTTCAGGTGGTTTTTAGCCCGGATTATGCCTCCAAAGAGATTTGTCGGCAGGCTTCCATTCTCAGAAACGAATTTTGCATCACCGTATCCGGCCGAGTGACCGAACGTGCCCAAGGCACGGAAAATCCATCCATCGAAACCGGAAACATAGAAGTTATTGCTATGGATCTGACAATCCTTAGCCAGGCCCGGGCTCTGCCATTTACCATTTCTGAAAAGGCAATGGTGGCCGGGGCCGCCCTGGTTACCGAAGCAGTCTCAGAAGATCTGCGGCTTCAGTATAGATACCTGGACCTTCGACGGCCAACCATGCAGGATTTTCTTATAAAACGGCACAAGCTTAATAAAAGTGTTCGGGAGTATCTTGATGCAAAAGGCTTTATTGAGGTGGAAACGCCCATGCTGACCAAAAGCACCCCCGAAGGCGCCCGTGACTACCTCGTGCCCAGTCGTCATCATCCAAGACATTTTTATGCATTGCCGCAATCCCCCCAGTTATTCAAACAACTTCTCATGATCAGCGGATTTGATCGGTATTACCAGATCACCCGCTGCTTTCGAGATGAAGATCTCCGTCCCAACCGGCAACCCGAGTTTACTCAGCTGGACCTTGAAGCCTCTTTTATTGACGAGACGTTCATCTTTGAGCTTATTGAAGAGCTGCTCGTTCGGATGTTTGAAATCGGCGGGATAACGCTGACGCAGCCGTTTCCCCGGATGACATGGCAGGAGGCCGTGGAAACTACCGGAACCGACAGGCCGGATTTGCGGTTTGGGTTAAGATTTGTTGAAACCACGGACATTTTTTTCCATACCCGGTATTCGATTTTCAAGCAGATCCTGCATCGCGGCGGATATATCAAGGGGTTTAACGTCAAGGGCGCATCGGAACACTTGAGCAAAAACATTCTTCAAAATGAATATGCAAAGGAAATTGTACCTGAGTTTGGGGCAAAAGGCATGACATGGATGCGAGTGACCCATGGAAAGCTGGACTCAAATATTGTCCAATTTTTCAGTGAAACGGAACAGAGATTAGTGATAGAACGCTTTGGCGCTGAAAACGGCGATGTAATTTTGATGATCGCTGATCCGTCCCGAAGTTTGGTCAACACCGCACTGGGCCATCTCCGGCTGCACGTGGCCCGTCGCTTGGACATGATTCCCCAGGACAAATATTATCCGGTTTGGATTACCGATTTCCCGCTTTTTGAGGTGACGGATGAAGGCATTGCTTCAAATCACCATCCGTTTACCGCTCCGGATCGAACCGACTTTGATCCCAAAAATTCCGATGAACTGATGTCGCTCATGTCACGTGCTTATGATATTGTGATTAATGGTGAGGAACTCGGCGGCGGAAGTATCCGTATCCATCAAAAGGAACTTCAGCAGAAGATTTTTCAGGCGCTGAAACTTTCAGATCAAGAAGTGGAAGAAAAATTCGGATTCTTTTTGAATGCCTTCGAATACGGGCCACCTCCCCACGGGGGACTTGCCTTTGGCATGGACCGCGTGGCTGCCATGATCCTGAAAACCACATCAATCCGTGAAGTCACGGCGTTTCCAAAGAATCGCAGCGCCTTCTGTCCTCTGACGCAGGCTCCTGCCGAGGTTGCCTATGAGCAACTGGCTGAATTAGGCCTGCTCGATATCAGAGGGAAAGAAGAATTCCCGGGTACGTCGCACCAAAAAGACCGGATCGATCACCTTTCCTGGGTCTCCCGCATTGGTATTATGGACGGCGAACGTCCGGCAATCCAAAGCGCCATTGCAGATGCCGTTCGAATGGCTGAGCGTGTTACTGCTCGAGCCGTCGATAAGGAACAGGAACCGGCGTTTTCAGTTTTTGTCCTGGAAAACCGCTTTAGGGACGGGTCATCCCCTAAGCCCTGTCCACAAACGGGCATTGGTGAGCTATTTAAGAATGCGCCCGCAGTCAAGGGTGATTTTTTCAAAGTAGCGACGATCATAGAATAAAGCGTTAAGGAGTTTATATGCAAGAAAAACCTTTTACCCATATGGATTTATCCCCTTCGACTGGTTTGAACGACGGTCTTCCTGGCGAAATATCCATCGCCATCCAGCCAAATATGTCTGTGCGAGGATGGCCCATAGAGGCGGGTTCCAGAGCGCTTGAAGGCTTTACCGCGATTTATGATGCAACGGTTATCGAGCGCCTCAAACAAGCCGGTGCAAACATTAAGGGCAGCATTTGCATGAGTGAGCTCGGCTTTGGTCTGACCGGCGATACCGGGGCCATGCTTTTAAATAAAGGCGAAGTTGACAGTGTCCTGATTACAGATACCATGGGAGAAGCCCGCATGGCCGCATGCATGGCCGGTGTTATCGGATTTAAGCCCAGCTATGGAATTGTATCCCGTTTCGGACTTATCGGTCTGGTTCCATCCATGGAGTGTTTTGGGATTCTGGCAAAAAACCTTGATGATGTTGCCAAAGTGATGTCGGTTGTAGTGGGGAATGATTCCCGCGATTTATCCATGCCGGAGTTTGGCGCCGACCTTGAAATACCGAATTTCAGCCAAGTGTTTGAGACGGATGAGCCCATCCGCACCTGTGGTATCATCAAGGAATGTCTTGAAATCTTAAAAAAGGATGAATCCCGTGCGTTTGATGCGGCCATATCCCGGCTTGTAAAAAGCGGCCTTCAGATTCAGGAGGCTCGTTTAAAAGATTTTGACCTTGCTCGGATTGTTCATAATGTAATTGGATCGGTTGAGGCCTCATCAAGCGCCGGCAAATATGACGGTGTGCGCTACGGACACCGTACCACCACTGCAAAAAACTGGAATGAGATGTACATGAACTCTCGCGCAGAATCCTTTGGTTTGTTGGTTAAAAAATATCTTTTTCAGGGGGCTTATTTCCAGTATGAAAACTATGACGCATTTATGGACGCCGCCCGGATTCGCGCCCGTCTTTTAACCCAGACAGAATCGGCCCTGGAGGGTTTGGATGTACTCATGCTCCCCACGCGGCATGCGGCTTTTGATCCGTTTAGCGCATGTACCATTAACAATATCTATGACGTTTTTTCATGGACGCTTTTGGCCAATATTACCGGGCATCCGGCCATAACTTTGCCCGGCATGGTCACCTGCGGCAATACGGATCTTGGACTGCAGCTGATCGGGCCTCGTTTTAAAGATGCACGCCTGCTTTCTACAGCGGCTCGATTAATAGATTTGGCATAGGGAGGCATACAACAATGGCTTACGAAGCAGTGATCGGTCTTGAGATACACGTTCAACTCAATTGCACTACCAAAATGTTCTGCGACTGTCCCAATAGACCCGGAGATGATCCCAATACCAATATCTGCCCCATCTGTCTCTGGCTGCCGGGTGCGGTGCCTTGCTTCAGTATGGAAACGCTTGAAAAGGCATCCCTGGCCTGTCTGGCCTTAAATTGCGAGATACAGTCCCGGAGCGCCTTTGATCAGAAAGTGTATTATTATCCGGATCTGCCCAAGGGTTTTCAGCTTTCCCAGCATCACATGCCGTTGGCCAGGCGCGGTTCCATCGAAATCAAAGATGAAAACGGAAAACCCAAAAAACTGCGCCTGCACCATGTTCACATGGAAGAAGACGTGGCCAAGCTTGTTCACGAGACAGAAGGCCGAATCCCCATCAGTCTGGTGGACTTTAACAGAGCCGGCACGCCGCTGATAGAAATTGTCACTGAACCGGATATGCGCAGTCCCTATGATGCCATGGAGTTTTTAAAGGCCTTAAGGATCCAGCTTCGGTATACGGGCTGTGCGGATTGCAGCATGGAACAGGGAACCATGCGGTGCGACGCAAATATTTCCCTTCGACCGGAAGGCAGTGACCAACTGAATACAAAGGTCGAAGTTAAAAACATGAACTCCATCCATCATGTGGGTAATGCCATTGCCTATGAGATCAAACGGCAGACCGAGTCTCTGATAAACGGTGAGCCCATTGTGCTGCACACCCGGTTGTGGGATCCTGAAAAGCGTATCACAACCGCTATGCGAGCAAAATTTGCAGGCCCCTGCGTACCGGATCCGTGTGTAACTCAAATCTTGGTTACGGATGAATGGCTGCAAAACATGGCATCAAAACTTCCTGAAATGCCGAACCAAAAAATCAACCGTTTTGTTCAACAGTACGGCCTGATGCATGATGAAGCCGTCCAGATGACTTCAGAACGAGAGTTGTCCGAATATTTTGAAGCAGCTGTTAGACTCGGGGCTTCCCCTCGGACAGTGGCAAACTGGATTGCTGCGCAACTGCTTCCGGCCATTAAAGAACACGGGTATGAGTTCACCACGTCTCCGGTGACGGCGGAGCGGTTTGCCGGCTTAATCACTCTGCTGGAAAAGGAAGAGATTAATTCACATTCAGCCAGGTCGGTGCTCACAAGACTTTTCGAAACTACTCAGACACCGGAAGAGATTATGGACCAGTTCAGTTTCAGGCAGGTTTCGGATACCGGGGCGCTCAGGTTCATTGTAGATCAAGTCATCACAGAAAATGCCTCCGCAGTGGAAAATTATAAAAACGGAAATAAAAAATCGATTGGATTTCTGGTGGGGCAGGCCATGAAGCTGTCCAAAGGCAAAGCCAATCCCAAACGTTTGCAGGAAATTTTCAAGAAAACGCTGGTATAGATGAGCATGAACCCATTACGACCCCCCGAAACGAGCTTTGGAATTACTTAAAACGCGTCCTATACGTAAATTTTTCATTTAACGATTTGACATCGTATGGTATACTAATTTTATTACGCGTATAACAGTTGATGCATCGTTTTTGGATATGCTTATGCGAATTGTTCTTGTTAATCCCAATCCCATGAAACCACCGGTGACTCCGGTCTCTCTGGACTATCTGGGGAGTGCATGTGAAAATGCCGGAATAGCAGTTGATCTGGTTGATTGTTCCGTTGAGATGGATTGGAGTAAAAAACTTGCACAGGTTTTGACACAAAAGCCGATCCTGGTCGGTGTTACGGTTCGTAACATAGACGATTCTTATTTCGCCAGCCGGGATTTTTCTCTTCAACGAATCATACCGGTTCTGGAGGAAATTAAAAGATTAACACAAGCACCGATTTGTCTCGGTGGAGTGGGTTTTTCTATTTTTCCCTCTGAAACCCTGGAATTTTGTGGCGTGCCTTATGGCATATGCGGGGGCGGAGAGCAAGGTTTTGTTAAACTGGTCATAGCGCTTTCAGACAACACCGACCCGGGGTCGGTACCGGGACTGGTTTGGATGGAGAATGGGAACTATAAAAAGAACGCGATCTTGCCGGTTCCCTTAGAAAAAATAGATTTAGCCTCCAGGCCGTTGATTGACAATGCTTATTATTTCGAAAACGGAGGGCAGGTTGGATTCGAGACCAAACGCGGGTGTTCCTTGAATTGCGTCTATTGTCCGGAGCCGATGATAAGGGGTAAACATGTACGCGTGCGAAATCCACGAAATGTTGTGGCGGAATTAAACAACCTTTATATGCGTGGGATCACTGTGTTTCATACCTGTGACAGCGAGTTTAATTGTCCCTATTCCCATGCTGTTCTGGTATCCAAAGCCATGGTTGCATCAGGACTGGGAAATAAAATTAAATGGTATGCATATTGTTCTCCCGAGTATTTTACCCAAGAGCTGGCATCTGTGATGCGTGACGCCGGATGTGTGGGAATCGATTTCGGAGCCGACCATGGGGATGATAACATGCTGCGCCGACTCGGTCATGGATATACATCAGATGATTTGATTCGAATTCGGGAAATTTGCCGTAACCATAATATCATTTGCATGTTCGATTTGCTCCTTGGGTCTCCCGGTGAAACCAAAGAATCCATTGAAGCAACGATTCGTCTCATGAAAAAGATCAAGCCGGAACGTGTGGGCATCAGTCTCGGGGTGAGGCTTTATCCGGTAACGCGGCTGGGACAAGAAATCATAGAGACATCAAAAGGAAACTTATCAGGCAACCCCAGTCTTTTTGGAGACCTAAAAGATAATGAATCTTTGCTTCGTCCGGTTTATTACTGTGATGCAAATTTGGGTGAAGATGTGGAAGACTGGCTGCATGAAATGGTTAGCGATGACCCGAGATTTCTTCTCGGACGTCGGACCGACGCGAATCTGAATTACAATTATAATGATAACCCGGAACTGACTGAGGCGATCAAACGGGGGCATCGCGGCGCATATTGGGATATTCTCCGCCGGCTGTCGGAGGGAATTGCCCCGTTATAAGAAATCCAATGCGACTCGGTCAAAAAGACCTGAAAATTAAACCGGTTTCGGGAAAAATGCTAACCGATTTCAATGAAATCTTTCCTTTATATTCAGAAAATGATAGAATTGGCATCATATAAAATAATGGCATCAGAGAATGGTTTTGGCAAGTCTGTATGAAAGGGAAAAACATGGAAAAGAAACCCACAACGGAAAATTCAGAAACTCATATGCTTAACATCAGGCTGCAGAAAGAATTGATAAAAAGAGTAGAGGCCCTTTGTGCTGAAAAAGAAATAACCGTCCAAGATTTTGTGACCGATGCCGTAATAGAAAAATTAGGACTTGCTTATAAAGAGAGGCGAAAAAAAAGCAGACTGTAGCCGGTTGGGCGATAATCCATGATGATTGTTCAGCCTCTTTGATTTTTGTGAATAATAATCAGATCTACTGTCATATCCCAACAAAGTGCCAGTAGAATCCCGCATGATATTCCACAAAAAAGGATTAAGGAATAAAACGGGAAGAAGTGCGTAAACCAAGCAAACATGCCAAAATAGATTAATAATTTCACGATTCATCACCTCCTGTAAAAAAAGCCCATGGTCTCGATGAAAGAACGGGCTTTAATGTTCAGCTTGCCCACTTGTAGGGCAACCCCGCCACCCATCATTGTCGGGCCAAAGGCTTTGCTTGCCACTCTTTCGAGAGGTTTGCCTTTTTCACGCTTATGTTTATCTGTTATCGGTACAACAGCAGGAAAACTTCAGATTTTTTATATCAGACATATAATTCGAATAGAATTTAATGAAAAACGTGTTAACCGGTTTAAATTTCTTTAGAGATAGATTTGAATTTTGGAAATAATAACCGCATTGGCTCAAAAACTACGGAGCGGCAGTCTTCGTTTTCGGCAAGTTCAAACGAAGACTGGTGGAGGCGGCGGGAGTCGAACCCGCGTCCGTGAACATTCCGCACAGGCATCTAC
>JBARSG010000209.1:0-4156 GCA_049644625.1 Desulfobacterales bacterium
GTCAAAAAAACAAATTTTAACGAAAGTTTTAAGTTTTAGGTTTTAAGTTTTAAGTGTCTGTTAAAACATCTAAATTTAATTACCCAAAACTTAAATCTTAAAACGTGATGAATTCGACCGGGGCCGACTGGCACGTTCGTGCAGAGCGTGCACATATTTTAAATTAGCCTTTAAAATTGCGTTATATCCAAATTAACGACGCAATCTTAAATCTTTTTTAAGCCAACTGTACTTTTAAACCATAGAACGTTAATCTTGCGCTGCTTTTGCGCCAAACTTGCATTTGTCTTTTAATTGCGCGCAATTTAACCCTTTAAATATAAAGAGAATAATTTGTTTATTGCGTTTTTATTGCGTCAAAAATAATATCCGACGCAATCAAAGATTATCTTTCGGATACCATTTGGCAGCCTTTGTTCGGCCAACATTATCGAAAATGGTATCGCGTCTTGAATAGTGATCTGGTCAAGTAAGAACGGACACCCAGTTAAGCGACTTTTGCCCTCGTCTTTATTTATCCAAACAGAAAGCTGATTCATTGTTATGCCCATACTGTTTTTCCTTTTATGGCTTGTTACTGATTAATCGACTAAGCTGCTCTGTAAATTTGCTCTTCCAATGTTTTTATGGCTTGCTGTTATTCTTCAAGCGGACCAAAATATCCACATACACCGGTTCTGGGTGAATTCACAATCGGCATTACATAATCTTCACCACATTCATGCGTTTCAATACATTTATCACAGTAATACTCCCAACATAAGGAGCAGATTTGAGTGGCAATTTTTTTACAATTTTCGCATTCAAACACCGGAGGATGATTTCTGGCCAATATTCTGATGGGTTCGTCGATAGAGCCCTTTCTTATGGACAATACCTGGAAAGCAAGCTCAGTCGTCGTCCCGAAATCATACTCATAGTCGAATTTGTCTCTAAATTCCAACACGTCGTTAAGTGATATATTCATCGATTTAGGCGCATCCCCCCAGAAATCATCCTGTTCCTCATAGCTTGAATATCTTACTCCATGGATCGTAAATTGACTTAAATGCCCGCAGCATTCCACCCAAATTTCTCTTAAGAAATCATCAAGATCCGAAAGGGTTGCCGCTCCTTTCATTTCGATATGGAGCCAGTAGAGGCCATAAGCTGATATTTTTAAATGATATATATAGTCTTTACCCTTTTTCACATTCAGATCCTCATCTTTCTCTTTTTTTGCCCGACATGCCAACAAATGTTTTCCAATACCTCTTCCCGAGAAGGTCTTATTACAAAAACGGCATTCTCCTTTAATCTTACTCATTTGTCACCTCCAATATTTTTTCCGCAGATCTATAATATGATCCTCAGTAATTGTAATAGTATTCCCTAAATCTTGATGCCAAAACTATGAATGCCATGATTACCCCTTCACCGTCTGCTTCTCCCTTTTAAAAGATTTAAGCTCATCCGGGTCAAACACAATGTTTCTTCCCACTCTTTGATATTTGATATTCCCTGCTTTAATCCATCTTCTCAAAGTAATCTCGGCTATCTCAAGATATTCAGCAGCTTCTTTAACAGTAAATGGCGACTTTCTGATTTCATCAAAGACTTCCTCATGGCTGTATAAATCTTTCTCGAACCCTTTCCTTGCGATAACAGCAAATAATTTTTCCCTCTCTGTTAATGGCATATCTAATATTTCTTTGTAAACTTTCTCTGCAGTAATCATTTTGATTCCACCTCCCTGAGATATTTCTTAAGTTCTCGATAAAAATTCTCATGAAGACCTATTTTGAAAAAGATTATTTGAGCCTCCTGGTCACGATAGCCAATTAAAAATCTCTGTCTTTTATGAGAAAATTTATGAACTCGAAATCCTCTGAGATCACCCTTTTTGGATTTCCCAATATCAGGTTTGATTATTATTTTCTCGACTTCATCTTCAATGACGAGCTGTAAAGATCTCGTTTGTTTCTTTACAAACTTCCTGAATAAAGGTTTGTAAAATATATCCATGACAATTACAATGATAACCTATATTATCATTTTGTCAATCAATATATAGAGGATCGATCAAAATGTTCCTACTGAATGCCATGCAAATAGTCAAGAAGGTACAATCTGTCCAAAATGTCCTTGAAATTTCACATTATAATTCATATGTTACAATAAAAACCGTAGGGATAATTAAGGGAAACGAATATGTCAAAAAAAGTCTTGATCATCGTTGATATGCTAAACGATTTTATTGATAAAAATGGTGCACTCTATTGTGGCGACGCTGCGCAATCCATTATACCCTTTATTCAAGAAAGGCTGGAAGCCTTCAGGAATCGTGGAGACCTCGTGATTTACCTGCAGGATTCACATGACAAAAACGACAAAGAGTTCGAAAGATTCCCGAGTCATTGTGTCTCCGGCACCCGGGGTAATGAAATTATTCATGAACTTACGCCAAAGCCCGGGGACAAGGTAATACCCAAAAAACGATACAGCGGTTTTTATGGAACCGATCTTGAAAGTATCCTTGAGTCTGCGGGCGTTGATGACGTCGAGGTGGTGGGAGTGTGCACTTCGATCTGTGTGATGGACACGGTGGGTGGCTTGGCAAATCGTGACTATAAAATCACTGTCCCGGTTAAGGGCGTTGCCGATTTTGATTTAGAATTCCATGAATTTGCATTAAAAAGGATGAAGCAGCTTTACGGAGCCAATGTGTCATGACAAAAACACATCGAACCGGTCCGCTTTTTACCGATCTTTACGAGTTGACCATGGCGGCCAGTTATTTTACGCATCAGGTGTTTTCCACGGCCACCTTTTCACTTTTTATCAGAGAAAATTATTTACAAAGGAATTTTTTTGTTGCAGCCGGTCTTGAGGATGTTCTGAATGAGCTGGCGGCATTCCGCTTTTCCGAGCAAGACATAAAATATTTGCAAACCACCGGTATTTTCTCAAAAGACTTCCTTTCATATCTGGCCGGACTCCGCTTTTCAGGGAAAATTCTTGCCATGCCCGAAGGCACGATCTTCTTTGCCAATGAACCTGTTCTGGAAGTGACGGCACCTATTATTGAAGCCCAGCTCATCGAAACTTTTTTGCTCAACACCATCGGCTTTCAGAGCATGATCGCCTCAAAGGCGGCCAGATGTATTCATGTTGCCGGTGATCGTCCGCTGATCGACTTTTCCCTGCGACGGACTCAGGGTCAGGATGCCGGGCACAAAGTTGCCCGCAGCACATATATTGCCGGATTTGCGGCCACAAGCAATGTCCTTGCCGGTAAAATGTACGGCATACCCATATCCGGAACCATGGCCCATTCCTATGTTGAGGCATTTAGCGGTGAACTTGTGGCATTTTCCGCTTATTCAGATACCTTTCCCGATAACTCCATATTTTTAATCGATACCTACAATACGATCGACGGTGCAGAAAATGCCGTTAGGGTTGCAAAACAGATGAAAAAAAACGGGCATTCGCTCATCGGCGTACGCCTTGACAGCGGAGACATGGTGGATTTGAGCCAAAAGGTGCGAAAAATTTTCGATGATGCCGGTCTTTCTGATGTCAAGATCTTTGCCAGCAGCGGTTTTGATGAGTTCAAGATTGCAAAGGTCATTGCCGAAGGCGCCAAAATCGATGCATTCGGAGTCGGTACCAAAGTCGGGGTTTCCGCAGACGCACCCTATCTTGATGTGGTATACAAAATGGTCCATTTCAAGGACCGTGATGTCAGGAAATTGAGTCCCGGCAAGATTACACTGGCCGGTGAAAAGCAGGTCTTTAGAAAATCAGATCAAAACGGTCGCTATCTGGAAGATATCATCGGTTTGAGAGACGACATCATCGATCAAGGAAAGCCTCTGCTTAAAAAGGTTATGGAAAACGGAGAGATACTACGTCCACATCCTCCGTTGCAGACGATACAGGATCGATTTAAAAAGAATTTTGCCATGCTGGATGATCGCTACAAATCGATTTTAGAATATAACGCTTACCCGGTTAAGCTCAGCAAATCTCTCCAAAAACTTCAGGAAAGAACCTAACCCGCATTTTATATTCACAAGTTCTAATAAAATCCGGTTTTGGATTTTTTCAAACATGGGAAGCCCCCGGCTAAAAATACTTATTTCTAAAATAATAAGATTATGCTATATCTAAG
>JBARSG010000210.1:0-1811 GCA_049644625.1 Desulfobacterales bacterium
CCTGCATTTCTACCGCTTATAGCCTGCGAAATGTCTTTCTGAGAAATGGGAGCCCCGCGATTAAAAATCAATGCCTTTTGAAGTGTGTTGCCCAGCTCGCGCACATTACCCTGCCAGGGGGAGGCGGTAAGTATGGCCTTTGCCTCTTCAGTGATTCCCGGGTTTTCAATCCCGGCTTCACGGGAAAAGCGGGCCAGAAAATAATCGGCCAGTACCGGAATATCCTCGGTTCGTTCTCTCAGGGAAGGCAAAAAGATAGTGACCACCTGGAGCCGGTAGTAAAGGTCTTCACGAAAACGTCCCTGGTCCAAAGCGAATTCAAGGTCACGATTGGTGGCGGCGATAATTCTCACATCCACGGAAATGGTGGCCCGGCCTCCAAGCCGCTCAATGCTTTTTTCCTGGAGCAAGCGCAGGATTTGGCCTGGATGCTTAACGGCATGTCCCCAATTTCGTCCAAAAATATGGTTCCGCCGTGGGCCTGTTCGATTTTTCCCACCCGGCGATGAACCGCCCCGGTAAATGCTCCTTTTTCATAACCGAACAGTTCGCTCTCTAAAAGGGTTTCGGGGATCGCAACACAGTTGATCACCAGAAAGGGTTTGTTTGCCCTCTGGCTGTGCTGGTAGACGGCCCGGGCGACCAGTTCTTTGCCCGTACCGGATTCGCCTCTGATTAGAACCGTAGCATCCGTCGAAGCAACCCTGCCGATGGCCTTGTAAATCTCCTGCATAGACTTGCTCCGCCCAATAATGGCATCGCGGAAACTCTCATCAGGTACGGGATCCATATCCACCGGCGAACGCATAAAACGGCCGGCTTCCAAGGCCTGTTTAATCACCGTCAACATGTCAGGGATATCAAAGGGCTTGAGAATATAGTCGAATGCCCCCATCTTTGTGGCTTTGATGGCGGTTTCAGTAGTGCTGTAGGCGGTCATGATAATCACAGGAAGCTTGGGCTCTATTTCGTGAATGACCTGAAAAGTTTCAAAGCCATTCATCCCCGGCAAGCGCATGTCCAGGATAACAAGGTCCGGAATCTCCTTTTCTATTATTTTAAGACCTGCTTCCCCTGAAGCAGCGCATTCAGAGTGATAGCCCTCTTCTTTCAAAAGCTTGTCGAAACTTTTGCGCAACTGGTCATCGTCGTCAATGATCAGAATGGCACTCACGATCTCATCCTTTTATCGGAAGCGTGATGATAAACGTCGATCCTTCACCTTCCTTTGATTGGATATCCAGCCGGCCCTGGTGCTCTTCAACAATCCGGGTGGCAATGCTCAATCCCAGGCCCGTCCCTTCTTCTTTGGTGCTGAAAAAGGGTTGAAAAATTTTGTCGTGAATCGATTCGGGTATACCCGGGCCGTTGTCCTTCATTCGAATTACCGCAACCCTGCCCAGCGGCGGTGCGAAAGCTTCTTCCTCGTGGATAACAATGGATCCTCCCTTTGCCATGGCCTCACATGCATTAATCATAAGATTAACCAGGACTTCCTTTAACTGCTCCGGATCAGCCTGGATCTCCGGAAGCAGATGTTCCCGATTCACATCAACGGTTACGTCATATGATTTCAGTCTGTGTTCCAACAACTGCAGGCCCATGTCAACCACTATAGACGGGCTGATCTGCTGCATTTTAAGCCTGGGCGGCCGTGAAAACTCCAGAAAACTCTGCACAATGGCATCGGTATGGCGAATTTCTTCGGAAATCACATCAAAGTCTTCTTTCTGGTAATCGGTCAGTTTCAGGGACCGGCTTAGCGAAAACAGGCGCATTTTTACCGATGTGAGCGGGTTGCGAATGCTGTG
>JBARSG010000211.1:0-3740 GCA_049644625.1 Desulfobacterales bacterium
ATGCGGTTTCCAAAAACAAGTCTCCTTCTCGGGGAAAACCATGGGCACAACCTATCATATTACCGTTGTGACCGGGTTCTTTAAAAACGCAAGAGCACTCAAAGATAAGATTGACATGCGCCTTGAAGAGATCAACAAAAGTATGTCCACCTACAGAAAAGACAGTGAAATAAGCCGGTTTAACGCATTAAACCAAACCGGAGAAAAGTTTTACATATCGGACGATTTTTTTAATGTCATGACAGTTGCGCAACATATTTACAACTTAACAGGGGGAGCCTGGGACGGCACTGTCGAACCGCTTGTAACTCTTTGGGGTTTCGGCAAATCTGAAAATAAAAAAAGAATCCCGTCAAAATCAGAAATAGATGCGCTTTTAGCTGATATCGGGTTCAATAATATTGAGATGTCCGCCAACCGTTATCTTATTAAAAAAAAAGCGTTTATATCACTCGATTTTGCTTCTATTGCAAAGGGGTATGGCGTGGATCAGGTTGCAGCGCTTATAAAAATGGATGGGATAAAAAATTTTTTAGTGGAAATCGGGGGAGAAGTGTTTGCTGCAGGCATCCGCAAGGACGGTAAAAAGTGGCAAATCGGTATCAATAATCCCCTGAAAGATTCGCCCTTTGACCAGGTATATAAAGCTGTATCCATACAAGACAAAGCCTTTGCAACAAGTGGTGATTACAGAAATTATTTCGAATTTGAAGGAAAACGTTTCTCACACATACTCGATCCGAGAAATGGATACCCGATAAACAACGGGGTGGTAAGTGTTTCAATTGTGGCGGATACCTGCACATTTACAGACGGGCTGGCCACTGCGGTTATGGTTCTGGGTCATAAAAAAGGCCTTGAACTGGTGAACAGCCTCGACAATACGGAATGCTTAATCGTTGTCCAAACAGAGGACGGAACCCTGACCGATTACTATTCAAAAAGTTTTATATCCCAAAGAAATGGATAATTCATGGCTTGAAAATTCATTGACATAAAAAGACGGGTACTGTACTTTTTTTTTGTTAAAAAAGCGTAATCCAATTTTTTAAAGGGGTTACCATGCTTTTTTGTTGATTTTTACCGTGTTGGATAGTTAAAAAACAAACTGGAAATGAAATTAGGGGCTTCATACCAATATTCCGGCATTCCATTCTTCCATTCCAATGGCATAAGCAGTTTGCTATTAAAAAACTTTTTATTTCAAAAGGTTATAGAACTTCCGAGATGTTTAATTATTAAACCATGATATCAAAGGAAAGGTGAATAGCGTGGAAATCGTAGTATTGTTAAAACAGGTTCCGGCAACAGAATCGTTAATTGGGATCGCCGACAACGGGCTATCCATAAAGACCGATGACATCAAGTGGGTCATTAACCCTTATGACGAATTTGCGGTTGAAGAAGCACTTCAAATAAAAGAAGCTCATGGCAGTTCGGTTACCATCATTTCCGTGGGACCGGAAAAAACGACCGAAGCCATAAGAACCGCCCTTGCAATGGGCGCCGACAAGGGGATACTGATCAATGATCCGGCCGCTGAAGGGTGCGATGCTTTGAGTACGGCACGAATTCTGGCAGCAGTGTTGAAGGAAACCCCTTTTGACTTAATTATCTCAGGTCAGCGGGCTGTTGATGATGATAACTTTCAGGTGGGACCGGCCACTGCAGAATTTTTAGGCATTCCGAATATTTCCATGGTTATCAAGCAAGAAATCATTGACTCTAAGATCAGATGCCATGGGACAATTGATGGGGGGACTGTCATCCTGGAGGCGCCGCTGCCCGCTCTTTTTACTACCCAGCGTGGACTGAACGAGCCTCGCTATGCTTCTCTTCCGGGAATCATGAAAGCAAAAAAGAAACCCATCGATATTAAAACCCTGGCAGACATCGGACTTGACGCTGACCGGATCGGGAAACCGCTGACAAGAATTGTGGCAATGCAAACTCCTCCGGAGCGAAAAGGCGGAAGGATGATAACCGGCGACTCTGCACAGGCAAAGGCTGTGGAGCTTGTCAGAATCTTGCATGAAGAAGCTAAGATCATTTAATTAAGGAGATAAATATGTCACAAGGTGTACTGGCAATAGCAGAACAGTTAGAGGGAGTTTTCAGAAAAGTTACTTACGAAGCATTAAGTGAGGGGAGACGCATCGCTGACAGTCTAAATTGTGAGCTTACCGCCCTGATTTTAGGAGCAGACATTGAAAATATTTCAAAAGAGCTTGATCAATACGGAGCTGACAGGATAATTGTCGCCCAAAGCCCTGCCCTTTCCGAGTATTTGACCGATGCGTATACCACTGTAATTGCGGATTGCATAAACAAAGAAAATCCGGCTGTAGTTATTCTGGGCGCATCCACGCAGGGCAAGGATTTGTCGGCACGTCTTAGCGCTCGGCTGAATGCTCCTCTTGCTATGGATTGCGTGGCTATTCGTTTCGAGGATAATAATCTCATCGCAACACGTCCGATGTATGGTGGCAAAATTCTGGCAGACGTAGCGCTTGATGGAAATCCACAGATCTTGGCGATTCGACCGAATGCAATGACCATTGCAAACGCTGTCGGAGCCGGATCGATTGAAAAACTTGATATAGATACCGGTAACACGGTGCTGCAATTTATTGAAAAAAGTCTCGATACAGGCAAGGTTGAACTCACGGAAGCTGATACCGTTGTATCCGGCGGCAGGGGAATGGCAGGAGCCAATTTTACGGTAATAGAAGAACTGGCTCAACTGCTCGATGGTGCTGTTGGCGCATCGCGATCTGCGGTAGATGAAGGCTGGCGGCCCGCTTCAGACCAGGTTGGGCAAACCGGGAAAGTTGTTTCGCCAAATCTCTACATTGCCTGCGGGATATCCGGTGCTATTCAACACCTTGCCGGAATGTCTTCATCCAAGGTTGTTGTGGCCATAAACAAGGACCCGGAAGCGCCTATCTTTTCCAAAGCTGATTACGGCATTGAGGGCGATCTTTTTGAAATCGTGCCATTAATTGCAGAAGAAGTAAGGAAATTAAAAGGCTGAATCCAAAATATGTCTCCGATTCCGGACCCGGGTCTAAAAAATAAATTTATCGCCAATGCAAAAAATTTATTTTTATGCGCTTAAAGGCCACCGAACAACTCCGGGAGCCTTTTGACTTTTAACCGGATTAATGACAATATTCTGTATACGATTCTAATGAAACTGCACCTGTTAAGCTTAGGCTGTGCTAAAAATCTTGTTGACAGTGAACTGATGCTGGGCCGGCTCATGAACGCCGGCTGGACCAACACCCGGGACCCCGGAAAAGCCGATATCATAATCATCAATACGTGCAGCTTTATCGAATCTGCTATAAACGAATCTATCGATACCATCCTTGCTCTGGCAAAGTATAAGCACGATGGGCTCTGCCGTCGTCTCATCGTCGCCGGATGCCTCCCTGAACGTTTCAGGGAAGAAATCGTCACTGCCATTCCTGAGGTTGACTTCTTCTTGGGAACCGGCGCATTTGACAAAATTGTAGATGCTGTGGATGGATCTTTGAATGCTGTCGGGTGTTTTTTGCCGGACCCGAATTTGACAGGCTTTCAACAGCAGGAAGTCCTAAGAATACGGAGTTCTTCTCACATGGCTTATCTAAAAATTGCGGAAGGATGCAACCGGCATTGTACCTATTGTATTATCCCAAAGCTTCGCGGAAAGCAAAAAAGCCGCCGTCTGGAAGATATTGTTGCTGAAGCGCGTT
>JBARSG010000212.1:0-6695 GCA_049644625.1 Desulfobacterales bacterium
TCAGGAATCTTAACATTACCGGGGTAGATTTCATACCCGAACATAAGCGGTTTTATCCCAATAAAACACTCGCTGCCCAGGTTCTCGGGTTTACAAATATCGACGATCATGGGTTGGAAGGCATTGAATTCTATTATAATGAATATCTGCAAGGTTCCGCTTCTCAATACACGATTTTAAAAGATGCTCTGGGCCGGGGATTTGATGCTGAAAAAATAACGGGTTTAAATTATAAGGGGAATAATCTTGTCCTTACCATCGATAGCGTAATTGAATATATTACGGAAAAGGCGCTTGAAGAGGCGGTTAAAAAATTTTCCGCAAAATCCGGGATGGCAATCGTAATAGCGCCTAAAACAGGGGCCATACTTGCGCTGGCGCACTATCCCTTTTTCAATCCCAATGCGATAAATAACTTCAGCCAAAAAATATGGAGAAACAGAATCATAACCGACCCGTTTGAACCGGGATCAACCATGAAGATTTTCGCTGCGGCCTCTGCAATAGAAACCGGCAACTGCTCACCCAATAGCATCTTTTATTGCGAAAACGGTGCGTACAAGGTCGGAAAGCACGTTATTCACGACACCCATGAGCATGGATGGCTCTCCCTGCAGCAGATCATCAAATATTCCAGCAATATAGGCGCCGTCAAATTCAGCGCAATCACAGGACCTAAATCTCTTTACAAATCCCTGCGTGATTTTGGTTTCGGAGCAAAGACCGAAATAGACTGTCCCGGGGAAACCGCCGGCATTCTGGCCCCTTACAAGCAATGGACAAAGATTGATACCGGAACCATATCCTTTGGCCAGGGAATTTCGGTTTCCGCCCTTCAGCTTATCTCAGCCACATCCGCCATTGCCAATAAGGGAGTGCTCATGAAGCCTTATATTGTCCAGGCCATTACCGATCAAAATGGACAGCTGATAAAAAGCTTCGGCCCCAGGAAAGTGAAAAGGGTCATTTCGGAAAAAACAGCCAGGACGTTAGCCATGATCATGCAAACCGTTATTACCGAAGGCGGCACCGGGGTCAATGCCGCACTAGAAGAATATTCCGTCTGCGGTAAAACAGGAACCGCTCAGAAAATCGGTGAACAAGGGAAGTACGCCCAAGGGAAATACGTATCGTCTTTTATCGGATTCTTACCTGAAAAAATGCCGAAAGCGGTGATCCTGGTAGTGATTGACGAACCTGAAGAACAACATTACGGGAGCATTGTTGCTGCCCCGGTATTCAAAAAGATCGCCCGCAAAACCCTTGATTATATGAACATACGTCCAAAAAGCAAAACCGGTAAATTAATTGTCTCTTTAAAGAGCGAAACAAGAGGATGAAACTTTCGAATTTATTGAAAACGGCTACGCCTGTGAGCTTTTACGGAACCGGTCCGGATACCGGGCAGTTTTCACTGTCACCGGACCCTGAAATAGGTTCCGTCCATTACAGAGCCCAGGATGTTAAGCCGGGGGGATTGTTTGTTGCAATAAAGGGCTTTGCCGCAGATGGTCATGACTTTATTGATGAAGCGCTGGCAAGGGGTGCATCCACAATTGTTACCCAGAAACCCGTCGTAAAAAAATCGATAATCATAGAGGTTAAAAACACCAGAAAGGCCCTTGCGGCAATATCAGATCAGTTTTACTCAAACCCGTCGGAAAAGCTGCTTTTAATCGGAATAACCGGTACCAACGGTAAAACAACTACTGCATTTTTAGTGGAGCATCTGCTTTCAGAGGCCGGCATCAAGGTTGGTGTCATTGGAACACTGAATTACCGATATTCCGGTAAAACGTTTCAAAACCCCATGACAACGCCGGAATCTTACGATCTGCAGAAAATCCTGGCTGAAATGCTCAAAAGCGGCATCACCCATGTGGTTATGGAAGTTTCTTCCCACGCCATCGACCTTGACAGAATTTGCAATTGCAGATTCAATCTCCTGGTTTTTACCAATCTGACCCAGGACCACCTGGATTATCACGGAGATATGAATTCATACTGGTCCTGCAAAAAAAGACTTTTTACACAACTGCCCGATCACGGATCAGCAAAAAATGGGGTTTCGGCGGTAATAAATCACAATGATGAAAAGGGAAAGGAGCTTATAAAGCTGCTTGAAAAAAGCATTGGAAAACCGTCAGTGCTTTCGGCGGGCTTTTCCAATGGCAACAGTATATGGGCCAGGGACATAACGCACGACCTGACCGGTATCACCGGTAACGTTGTTACGCCGGCCGGCTCTTTTGAATTCAAATCACCCCTTGTGGGAAAACATAACCTGGAAAATATTCTCTGCGCCGCAGGAGTCGGTGTTGTGCTCAATCTCACTTTAGATTCCATCAAAAGGGGCATCCAAGCGGTTTGCGCAGTACCCGGTCGTCTTGAATCAATCCCCAATAATATCAATCGATTTGTATATGTTGATTACGCTCATACTCCGGATGCTCTTGAAAATGTACTGTCCGCGCTAAAATTTTCGGCCACAGGCAGAATAATCTGTGTATTCGGATGCGGCGGCAACCGGGACAAAACCAAACGGCCCCTAATGGGGCAAACAGCAGCAAGACTCTGTGATCTTACACTGATCACATCGGACAATCCCAGAACAGAGCCGCCCATGGAAATTATTGAACAAATCGTTCAGGGTGCAAAGAAAACGATTTCCAACGTTTATACGCCGGCCGATCTGTCAACCGGTTTCCGGAAAAAAGGATATGTTGTGGAACCGGACCGCAAAAGGGCCATAGCACTTGCAATTACGGCGTCCCGGGCGGGCGATATCGTTTTGATTGCCGGCAAGGGGAATGAAACGTATCAGATCATAGGAAACAATACCATCAGTTTTGATGACAGGATTGAGGCAAAAACAGCACTTTCCAAACTGGAAATTCAAGGTTCAGAGCACAACACATATGATCATCCCAAACCCGGAACCCGAAACCCGGAACCCGAAACCCGAAATCCCATCCCCTGGACCACTGCTGAAATTCTTGAGGCCACGGGAGGAGACCTTTTATCGGGCGATCTTAAACACTCTTTTTCAGGAATATCCATCGATTCGCGCAGCATATCAGTGGATGAACTCTTTGTTGCCATTAAGGGAGATACCCATGACGGTCATAGTTTTACCGGCGACGTAATTGAGCGCGGAGTCAGCGGCCTTTTGATAGACAGGACCAAGACCCATACGCTGCCCGGCAAAGAATCCACGGAAAATGGCATTGTGTGTGTAACGGTAAACGACACCATTAGAGCGTTGGGCGACCTTGCCGCGTTTAATCGAAAACGCTCAAATGCGGCAGTGGTTGCCGTAACCGGCTCAAACGGTAAAACCAGCACACGAAAAATGACGGCAGGGGTGGTTTCCAGACGATTTTCTACGCTATCTACTTACGGAAATTTAAATAACCACATCGGGCTTCCCCTTACCCTGCTGAATCTCAACTTTGACCACAGATGGGCTGTGCTGGAACTCGGCATAAACAGTCCCGGAGAAATAAAACGCCTCGGAGAAATCTGTTCCCCGGATATCGGCGTTATCACAAACATCGGTCCCGCACACCTTGAAGGGTTGGGGTCTCTGGATGGGGTCATGCAAGCCAAAGGAGAACTTTTAGAGGAAATCAAGCCGGATGGAACAGCGGTTTTGAATGCAGATGACCCGAGACTTTTACACCTGGCCCATTACACCTCCAGGAAGGTTCTGTTTTTCGGACGTTCAAAAAACGCCCGGATAAGAGCTCTGTCGGTAAAGGGAACAGAGACCGGTCTGTCTTTTGCCCTGGCGCTGCCTGAGGAAAACATTACCGTGGATTTAAAAACTCCGGCCGTTTTCATGATTTCAAACGCGCTTGCGGCTGCGGCCGTTGGATATCTGTTGGGTTTAACCGCCGGGGAAATAAAAGATGGTCTTGAAGATTTTAAACCGGTTACAGGAAGGATGAACATTCTTAAAACCGGCAGGGGAATAACTATCATTGACGATACCTATAATGCCAATCCGGATTCAATGAAAGCAGCCATAAATACGCTTAGATCATTGAAGGGGAATAACACGGGAATTCTGGTTGCCGGCGACATGCTTGAACTTGGAGAGCATGCAGAATCCATGCACCGAAATATCGGCCGAATAGCCGCCGGATCAGATATCGCCAAACTTTATGTTACCGGTGAGTTCGCCCGAACCGTGGCCGCGGGCGCCATGGACGAAGATATGAATCCCCGTGATATTTTCACAGGTTCTAAAGAAGAAATTCTAAAAGGGATCAAAAACCGGCTTGGCCCGGGCGACTGGGTTCTTGTGAAGGGGTCCAGGGGAATGACCATGGAAACGATTGTTCAAGGGCTGTTGGACTGGGCCGGCAATTAAAATTGATGCAATACTTTAGATTTTTTTAAAAAAACTTAACCATGCTCTATCATCTACTATATCCGCTTCACACTTCGTTATCGGTATTTAATGTATTTCGGTACATTACCTTCCGGACGATCTATGCCAGCCTGACGGCCTTTTTGATCTGTTTTATTCTGGGGCCGTGGGTTATTCGAAAAATGAGCTATTTGCAGATCGGTCAATATATACAGGAAGACGGTCCGCCGACCCATCATAAAAAGGCGGGCACGCCGACCATGGGCGGAACGCTGATACTTTTTTCCATCATCGTTTCAACACTGTTATGGACCAATTTAACCAATTATTACGTCTGGATCGTCCTTCTGGTCACCATCGGATACGGCGGTATCGGTTTCATTGACGACTATCTTATGCAAATCAAGAAGCGTAACAAAGGGTTAAGTGTTCGGAATAAATTTCTGCTACAGGCGATTCTGGCCATTGTAACCGGGGTCCTTATTTGCTCATACGCGGGCTTTTCCACCCGGGTAACCATTCCGTTTTTTAAAAATATTTCACCGGATCTCGGAAAAGGATACATTCTGTTTGCCGCCCTTGTAATTATCGCCACATCAAATGCGGTCAATATCACGGACGGCCTTGATGGTCTTGCCATCGGACCTTTTATCATCGCTTCAGCCGCATATATGATATTTGCTTATGTGGCCGGACATTTCAAAATCGCCAATTACCTGCAGCTCAGATATGTGGCCGGAAGCGGCGAAATCGCCATTTTCTGCGGCGCTATGGCCGGATCAGGTCTGGGTTTTCTGTGGTTCAATTCATACCCCGCACAAATTTTCATGGGCGATGTGGGTTCTCTTGCCCTGGGAGGGGCGATCGGCACCGTGGCGGTTATTATCAAACAGGAGATACTGCTCATTCTGGTCGGCGGGCTCTTTGTCATTGAAACACTATCCGTAATTTTTCAGGTCGGTTTCTTCAAGATAACCAACGGACGCAGGATTTTCAGAATGGCCCCGCTTCACCATCATTTTGAACTTAAAGGATGGCCTGAACCCAAGGTTATTGTGCGATTCTGGATAATTGCAATCGCTCTGGCACTGCTTGCCATGAGTACGCTGAAACTAAGGTAAGACATAGGTAAAAAAAATATTTGCCACTAAGGCACAAAGACACAAAGGAAAAATTTATTAATCTTTCTTCGCCAGCCCTGTTAAATATTGAAAAACCAGGATCGATTTTTTCTAAAAAGTACCATCGAATATCTATACTAAGCGAAATTTGGAACTATTTAACAGGGTGAATCTTGGTGGCAATGAAAAAAAGTTTTGTCCCATGGATCTTAATCACAAAAATATTCTCATCGTGGGCCTCGGCATATCAGGGATTGCAGCGGCACGGTTCGCCAAAAAAAAAGGCGCATCCGTAACCGTAACGGATATGGCCGGTGAAAAAGAGCTGGGCGTTTATGCCGCCATGGCGCATAAACTAGGTGTCATTATGGAACTCGGGAAGCACGATATTGAAACCTTTGAACGCGCTGATCTTATCGTGCTAAGCCCCGGCGTTCCCCATACAATCCTGCCGATACAGCGGGCCGTAGCAAAAGGTGTTCCCATAGTAGGAGAATTCGAACTTGCTGCAAGATATATCCGGGAACCTGTTATTGCCGTATCCGGCACCAACGGCAAGACCACAACAACCACGCTTTTGGGCAGCATGCTTGAAAATTCGGGATTTAAGGTCTTCGTCGGCGGCAATATCGGCAACCCATTGATCGATTACGCAGGCAAAAGAGGAACAGCAGATATTGTTGTGGCTGAAGTCAGCAGTTTCCAGCTCGATACCATGGATACGTTCCGGCCGCGTGTGGGGGTTCTGCTAAATATCACTGACGATCATCTGGACCGATATCCGGATGTTAAGTCCTATGCCCGGTCAAAAGGCCGGCTTTTTGAAAATCAGCAACAAAGCGACAGCGCAGTCTTAAACGGGTCTGATCCGATCATCAGTTCGGTAACCAAAGACCTTCACGCCCGAAAACTCCTCTTCTGTCATCAGGAGAATTCTCGGGTTAAAGACAGGGCAACTGCGCTCATCAGCCGGGGGGATCCGTCAACTCCTGCCAACATAACAATTCGCATGAAAGAACACCAAAAAATAGCCCTCCACCTTTCCGGAACAAACTTTCCGGGCCGGCACAATCTTGAAAATGCTGCCGCGGCATCATTGGCGGCCCTTGCCGTTGGCGGGACCCCGGAAGGAGTGCAATCAGCCCTGAACGATTTTAAGGGGCTTCCCCATCGAATAGAATATATCGCAACCATAGACG
>JBARSG010000213.1:0-2259 GCA_049644625.1 Desulfobacterales bacterium
TCTTCTTTCGATCTGGATACTGACCCTGCAAAAAAAAGATATCATTTTTTGCGTTGGAGGGGTGTTTTCTCTTGACAGGGGCCTTTTAATGGGTGCCATGAGTACAACCTGATACCGAGTCTCGTTCAGTACATATATCCTATTTCTTGCAAAATTGCAAAAAATGGTAAATCCCCCCAGAAAGTTTGCCCAATTTAAAACCATCTATTTATTTTCTTAATCCCCATCATGGTCGTCTCGTTTTAACACCTGCCGGAAATATTATTATCCACCCTTTTGAATAAATCCCTGTACCTGTTTCCCCAGATTTCCCTTGATTCCATAATCCAAAATCCAGCCAGATAAAGAACATCGCTGCCGGCCCACCATTCCAGTCATCGTTGTCATAACCAAATTTCCTCAGAAAAATATCGCCACAACCACCCGGTGTCTGATGAAGACGGACAATTCGTCCCAACAATTATAGCGCCCACACCCCCCTCTGATTTTTCCGAAAGCCCGAATGGCAGAATATGTGAAAGGAGGTGAATTCAAAATGGCATACACACCGCAACTCTCATTCAAATCATCTTGCACGTTGAGGAGACTCGCCTGGGCGCTTGATATGCCCATGACAAAAGCCATGGAAAAGATTTTCGAATACTTGCCCGAGATCTTGGACAGAGAAAAAGTTTGCCAGGCATGCCGGGATAGATCGAAATGTTCAGACTGTGAGTTCAATTTCCAAGCCCGAATTCACGATGAAATTGAAAGGAGGTGATGGAGCAGCACAGTAGGTTCCGAATCAAGTAGCGTCATCATAAACCATTAACCCAAGCAAAAGGGCGGTTGGTCTCTGTAATCGGAGATTGACCGCCCTTTTTGCGTTTTGGAGAAAGGAGCATAAACAATGAATATCAGAGAATTACAGCAGTCATATGAAAGCAGGATTAAAGACATGAAAGGATTTATCTATAAGCAAACCAGGGAAAATCCAGATTTGCGCCAGAAAGCGTGTATGGCGATGTGGCGGGGCTTAATTAAAGACCCAGACGCAACAGACGGCTTTATTATGAACCGTATCAGATGGCGACTTCAAGATGTTTGGAAAAACGGCACATCTGTGGATAAGCCCTATAAAAAGCGGGAGGACATTAAAATACTCAGGTTTGACCCGCAGGATTTCGAGAATGAGATTTACGCTGAATATCTCGCAGACAACCATCTGCCTTTGGATGAGCAGGTTATAGCCAAAGTAGACAGCGAGCGCTTTCTACAATCCCTGGATTACAATGAAATGGAGATTGTAAAATACAAAATAAAAGGCGTGTTTGACAGGGACATTATCAAGAAACTCCAAATATCAAGCGAGCGATTTTACAAAATCAAATCTGGGATTAGACCCAAAATCAAAGAATTCTTTGCGGTTTAGCAATCCCATATCCATTCAATATCATTCCACACAACAAACTCCATATTTCCGCCACGCTATAAATCCGTCATTTCCAAACAATCAAATTAGGAGGTGTAGAGATGAATGAAAAAGTTAAATCCGTATTAAACAGCGTTTTAGAGAGGTTCGAGACAGGGGATATTCCAGAAGCCATAGCATACTCAATGTTTCCGTTCCCGGAAGTGCCATCGGCACGGTGGAGCCTGCTCAATCGGACATTACAGTTCCTTCATGGGACTTTCGATGCCCGGGGGATACGGCAGTGAAACCGTGTCAATTGCTATGTCAAAAAAGGGAGCAAAGCATTTTATATCTTGGTTCCCTTTATCAAGGAGGTTGAGGACAGCGAGGAGGATAAGCAAGTGCTGATAGGCTTCGGCACAAAAGCCGTTTTTCGTGTTGAGGACACAGACGGTCCATCATTGGAATATGAAAATATTGAACTGCCACGGTTCCCATTGATTGACAGAGCAAAAGCCTGGGGCATTTCGGTAAAGGCTATTCCAGGCAATTACAGATATTTTGGCTTATATTCGGCGGAGCGCAAAGAAATAGCACTTGCGAGCGAGACAGAGTGCGTGTTTTTCCACGAACTGGCTCATACAGCACACGACATTTTGAAAGGTGGTCTGAAACCCGGTCAAGAACCGCTTCAAGAAGTCGTAGCAGAATTGTCAAGCTACTGCCTATGTCGATTAGTCGGCAAGACCGGTGATAAGCATCTCGGCAATAGTTTCCGCTATATCAGCCGTTATGCCGATAAAATCAATCTATCTCCATTATCGGCCTGCACCAAGGTTCTCAATGAAGTGGAGCGGGTATTACAT
>JBARSG010000214.1:0-2038 GCA_049644625.1 Desulfobacterales bacterium
GTTCAGATGGAATACGGTGTTTAATGTTTGAGTAACTTCTCAATATGTTCAGGTAGGCCCGCTGCGCCATCCGGCAATTTTTTTCAAAACGAGCCAAACTTTTTCCATTCTGCCACAAAGCTTGCTATAATGCAGTAAGCCTTGAGTTCGAATGAAAAAGGCTATACTCATTTTGATTTAAGCCAATAGGAAGTTGGTTAACAAAAATCAAAGGAGGAGCATAGCCATGAAATCTAATAAAACTGAAAAAATCAAAACTATCAACGAAAAAACACTTATTGTTGCTTTGGATATTGGTAAAAACGTTCATTATGGTTATTTCAGAACTCCTAAAAACAAGGATATTAAACCGTTCCCGATTTACAACACCGGTCGAAGCTTTAAAAAATTCTGGGGAAAACTTTGCAGGTTTAAAGAAGAGCACATGCTTGACGAGGTTGTAATCGGATTTGAGTCCACAGGACCATATGCGGAACCGATAGCTAATTATTTGAGAAAGAAGCCGGTTAACCTGGTTCAGGTAAACCCGATGCACACTAAAAGAGTTAAAGACCTGACAGGCAATTCTCCGAACAAAACGGACAAAAAGGATCCCCGTGTGATCGCAGATGTTATTTCTCTGGGGCATTCTTTGACGGTTGTAATACCTGAAGGGGCTGCCGCGCAGCTGCGCAGGCTTACCCATGCAAGAGAGCGGTCGATAGAACGCAGAACAGCTATGAACAATCAGCTTCAGCAACTTGTTTTTGTGATATTCCCGGAACTTGTGAGTATTATTAAACCATCCACAAAGACCGGCATGTATCTGATTAAGAATTTTCCTGATCCTGAAAGGATTGCATCTATTGGTATTGAGAGTTTGAGCGATATCATAAGGCAAGTCAGCCGTGGAAGGTTCGGCATAGACCGGGCTGAAGCTCTTTATAATGCCGCAAAACAATCTGTAGGAATTACAGAAGGCAAAGAGAGTGTGATTTTGGAGACGAGCCATCTTGTTTCTAATATAGAGAATGAAAACAGATATATTAAAAGCCTGGAAGAACAGATAATTGAGCACCTGGAACAGATTCCGTACAGTCACAGCATATTGTCTGTTAAAGGAATCGGACATGTAACAACTGCCGGTTTGATAGGAGAAGTAGGCGATTTTAACAAATTTAATACGATCTCTGAAATAACGAAATTGGCAGGCCTTGATCTTTTTGAAATAAGCTCCGGCAAGCATACGGGGCAGCGCCGGATATCCAAGCGGGGCCGTCCCATGATGCGTAAGCTGCTCTTTTTTGCAGCCATTAACATGGTCAAATCTAATGGGATCATGCATGCGAAATATAAGCAAATGTTGGATAGGGGAATGCTCAAAATGAAGGCCTTGATCGCTATTTCCAGAAAAGTTCTGGGCCTTATTTTTGCCATTGTCCGTAACAGTACGATGTATATAGAAAATTACACTAAACAAAATCATTATAAATTAGCAGCTTAAGTTGTGTGAAGGCGGGGAGACCATCATTGGTGCCATTAAGGCGATACAATCGACCTTCTCACTAAGCTTTTACGGCTCCCCGTCGTCACCTATTCCCGATAAAGCAAGGTCAGAGCTCAGTTGAGACTCTCAAATACCAGGATGGGTAAGGTGACGCTCTCTATGACTAAAGCTAAAAAACAGGATATTAAAATGCGTAATATCATGCTTGTAACCCGCAGAAAAATTATCATGTGCTCCGACGAGCTTAATGGGGGCCCATTCTCGCACATGATAATTTTCTGCTAGTTTTTTTAAAATAAAACTTGACTACAATAAACCAGGCACCAAGACACGAAGAAAGAATAATAAATATATCCTTTGTGTTTTAGTGTCTTTGTGGCAAATATTTTTGGTTCCGGATTGTCCGGGTTAGGGTGTTACTAATGAGAGTCTAAAAAAATCTATCTGTCAATAATTTCTTTTAAAAAGTAAATGGTTATGATATATTGACTGCGTAAAGACGCGGTACACAAAAAACGATTTCCTTAGCATTTATCCCGTGTTGTGGATACA
>JBARSG010000215.1:0-2080 GCA_049644625.1 Desulfobacterales bacterium
TACTCAGTAAGGCCATTCTTGAGAAAATCCTAAAAATTCAATCGGAGCGTGCTTTGGTTCCTCGTAGTCTTGACCAGCTTATTCGGAAAAGTTCTCTCAAGAACAAGCGCATATACGAAGCGACCATTATAGCACTCATTGTGATACCCGTATTTGCTCTAACCTCACCTCTTGCGCCAATCCGAATTAAGGTTAGCTTGGTCAAATGAATGTTCTGAAAGTCCAGCGATCACAAGCTCAAATTTAATAAACTTAAAAGAAAAAGTACCCCAGAAGCAATCTGTTCCGAACATCATCCCTCCCTATTTCTAGGGAAAAATTGGGTTCGATCGTGTCACATTTTTCAGTTTTGGAATCTGAAGTATGTGTATCGTCAAGCAATACTGATGTTACCTAAATAAATGGGCTAAGAAATCGAGAAATTTTCAAGGTAGCATGACCTGTTGATCTGCACTTCGGAGTTTATTCAGAAAGCGCTGGAAAAACATGTTCAGCCCCATTTTAAGCATCCCTTTATCCAGGTAAGCCTGAAGCTCATCATTGGATTGGAATGAAAGAATACCAGCTTGCTGATTCTTCGTGGTCTGGTCTACAAGATGCTTCATCAATTGTGAATAAATACCAGCAACTGGTTTTCCGCTCTTTTCAGCCAGCCCAATGGCTTTTGCAGCGAGCCTTCCGCTAAGTGCAGCAGAATCCATTCCCACACCTCTCGTCAGATCGATTAATCCTGCGGCATCTCCTGCCATGAGAAAGTTTCTTTCACCAAGCCAGATTCTCTCATCATTGTCAAAGGTCATGCTGCTGCTGTACCCTTCTTTTTTTACGATCTCAATATTTTCCAGTTGATAGAGATCTTTTACATGATCGAAAAAGCTATTAAGCCGCATATAAATATCTTTGTCATAACCAGTGCCAACGACCCAGTAATCCTTGCCATCATCTAGTGTTTTGTTATAGACCCATGCGAACATCATGTTATTGTATTCAATATCCCAAAACTGGTAGAGCTTATCTGGTTCAAGATTTCCATCTGCTGTGAAATAGTAATTTAATGCCGCTCCGGTACTTCCTTTTTGAAATCCCGCTTCCTTTTTAAGTTTTCGTCTGATCACAGGCCTCATGCCGGTTGCATCGATGACATACCGGGTTTTTATTCTCTCTTCACCAATATCTGTTTTCAGATTGACAATGATGCCATCATCCATTTCATCAAAATCTGTGAAACTGCACCCATCCCTGAACTCAGCACCATAGTTTTGAGCAAGGATGCAGAGCCACTCATCAAAAGTATCTCTCATAAAGTTGAGCATCGGGAACTTTGAGGAGATAACTCTCCCGTTGGGAAAATGCATCTCAACCTTCGACAAGGTGTGATTGCATAATCTGTCCGGGGGAATGGAGTCTCCAATGATCTTTTCAAAATAAGGAAACTGAATCCCGGAGCAGGGTTTTTCTCTGGGGACTTGGCCTTTTTCTACAAGTAAAGTTTTGAGACCTTGTTTGGCACAGAATTTCGCAGCAACTGGTCCGGCAATAGCGCCACCTGCAATAAAGACATCATATTCTTTCATCATTGAATCTCCTAAATGTTCATTTCTCTAATCTTAAAAAAAGGTTTGCAATCAGGGTGAAAGGTGTTGTAGAAATGAGTATTTGTTAGTAGCAGACTTTCTAACCTAAAACGAATAAATAACAGCCACAGCGAATACTAGAATGAATACGCCGATCATCCAACCTAAAGCAGCAGAATAATTCTTGGGTTCAATTTGTCCGTTTTGATCCATCGTGCGGATCAATGGAAAAAGCCTCCAAAAGAAGGATGCAATTGAGATCACCAGGGCAATTCCTGCAAAAACTAAAGTGCGATCATCCGCCACGATCAGGATGACGACCAATAAGGAGATGAAGATCAGCTTCGTCCCGGCGACCCAATTGACCAGATATTTCAAAAGTTTATGGACTTCTGGATCTGTTTTCGATTTTTCCCAGGCTTTGAATACCCAAATTGCGTTCGCATATTTTGTGTCTGGAAAAAAAGTAAAGCGCAATTACATTGGCGGCTTCCAGAATCAAGAAG
>JBARSG010000216.1:0-2558 GCA_049644625.1 Desulfobacterales bacterium
CAGTCAAATTAAACATATTCGTCTTGCCCATGAACATAGGCTGGGGCGTATGGATATCCAAAATCTTTATATGAAAAAGATAACAGTCTAACCCGCATTTCTCCTTCCTCTATTATTATCAATAAAATTGATTGACGCTTCGCAACTTATTATATTAAATAAGTTAATTCTTTATATCTTCTTTTGAGTTTAATTGAAACCTCCCAAACATATAATAATCTCATGACTGATAAAAGTTTAAAACGCAAGCTCGTCGCTATCCTGCATGCCGATGTAAAGGGCTACAGTCGTCTCATGGACGATAATGAGGAGGCGACCGTTAGCACCTTAACCGCCTACAGGGAGGTTATGGGCGTGCTCATCCGGCAGCATCGAGGCCGGGTAGTGCATGGTTCAGGGGACTCCCTGCTGGCTGAGTTTATCAGTGTGGTAGATGCGGTGCAGTGTGCTGTGGAGATCCAGGAGGAACTCAAGACCAGAAATACTGAACTTTCAGAAGGTCGCAAGGTGGAGTTTCGCGTTGGGATCAATCTCGGGGATGTGATCGAAAAGGACGAGGATCTTCACGGCGATGGGGTCAACATCGCGGCCCGAGTAGAGAATCTGGCCAAGGGAGGAGGCATCTGCATCACAAGACCCGCCTATGATCAGGTTAAGAACAAGCTATCCTTAGGCTATGAATATCTGGGAGAACATGCTGTTAAGAACATTGTAGAGCCTGTGAGAGTGTATCGTGTCCTGATGGAGCCCGAAGCCGCCGGCAAGGTTATCGGTGAGAAAAAGCCTGAACCGAAGCGAGGGCAGAAGGTGGCTCTCGCGGTGGTGATTATACTTCTTCTGGTGGCAGGGGGAGTGGGAATATGGAACTTCTGGTTGCGTCCACCGGAGTCGCCGATCAAGGTTGCCTCCACGAAGAAAATGGCTTTTGCACTTCCTGATAAGCCCTCCATTGCAGTGCTGCCCTTTGTTAACCTGAGCGGCGACCCTGAGCAGGAATATTTCATTGATGGGATAACTGAGGCGATCATCACTGCACTTAGCATGGTTCCAAAACTTTTTGTGATTGCTCGAAACTCCACATTCACATACAAAGGCAAACCCGTGAAGGTTCAGCAAGTTAGTGAGGAATTGGGGGTGAGGTATGTTTTAGAGGGGAGTGTTAGAAAGACCGGAGACAGGCTACGAATAACAGCCCAGTTAATTGATGCTCTTAATGGGCACCATTTGTGGGCGGAACGGTATGACCGAAACATAGACGACATATTTGCCGTTCAAGACGAGATCACAAAAAAAATCATCACAGCCATGCAGGTAAAGCTGACCGAGGGCGAGCAAGTCCGAACGGCTGCTAAAGGCACAAATAACCTTGAGGCCTACCTAAAGTGCTTGCAGGCGAATGAGTATTGGAACCGGTTTAATATAGAGAGCAATGCTTTGGCAAAACAATTGACAGAGGAAGCCATTGCCTTAGACCCGGAGTATGCTTGGGCATATCATAATCTAGCTAGAACCCACATGTTGGATGTGTGGCTTGGTACGAGTAAATCCCCTAAACAGTCTATAACCAAGGCCATGGAGTTGTTACAAAAGGCTATTGCCTTGGATGAAACTTTTGCTGAAGCTCACGGCCATTTGGGCTGGCTATTTTCAATGACAAAACAGCATGATAAAGCTCTTACCGAAGGGGAGAAGGCTGTGACCCTTAATCCCAATTCAGCTGATTCACATATGAGATATGGTAAGATACTTACTTTTGCTGGCAGGTACGAGGAATCCATTCCGGAATTAAATAAGGCGATACGTCTTAATCCTATCCCGCCGAATATATACTTATATAGTTTAGGAATTTCCTACTGTTGGACGGGGCAATACGAGGAGGCAATAACATGGTGTGAAAAAGCAGTCCGTCGAGAGCCAAATTCTATGTTTGCCCACTTGTTTATGACCATGGCTTATAGTTTTTCAGGACGGGATGAAGAAGCCAGGATTGAAGCCGCTGAAGTGATTAGGATACAACCCAAGTTTTCACTCGAGAAATTTGCAAAGAGAGTTACATATAAGAATCAAGAGGATAAAGAGCGGTGTATTGGCGCCCTGCACAAGGCAGGGCTGAATTGAGGGTAAGCAACTACAAACTCAGCACTCTTTATAATCGAACGTTTCCCATTTGTTTTTTTCCTCCATGCAAGCATCAAGGAACTCTTTGGGAGTTACAATCTTAATACCCATATAATCCTGAAGTGGTAACCGTTCGTGGGTTCAGAAGTTCAGGGTTAATTGCTTCGCGTTTTTCCCCATTACCATTGATTCCATTGGATTAATACAATGGGGGCACAACCTTTGAACCGTGAACCCTTTAACCCAACTCTTGTGTTAGTGACTAAACCTTTTGTCAATAATACCACCCCCAAATCTGTCTAAATTTACGAGGTCTGAAATTATGGGTTGCTTGAAGTAATAAAAGAAATTATTCTTTAGAAAATTTCTGGCCACGGAACATTTTGGGATAATAATTGTCTAAATTAATGGATAAAGAGATAAAAAAGCCGGTCGGTTCA
>JBARSG010000217.1:0-8096 GCA_049644625.1 Desulfobacterales bacterium
CTATAATTCAGCAGGATCGGGGAAATTCCAAGGGATTGGGTTCAAACCTTGATCCTTAATTGTGTAAACAATCTCTCTGCAAGAATAACACAACGGAGATTTAAAACTATGTATCACCAGCTCAAAGAAGGTTCGGGTAACATTCTGGGATTTAAAATTGTCGGTGGTATTACCAAAAAACAAAAGGAACGGATCTGCAAGGTATTGGAAAAACAGATCAGTGAATCAGGAAAAATCCGGCTTGTCCTTGTTATCGAGCCTCATGGAAAAATGGATGCAGAATCGCTTTTATTCGATCTGAATTTTACTTTAATCTACTCTGATAAAATAGAACGCATGGCCATTATCGGCAATAAAGTATGGGAAAAGACATGGATTGCCCTGTTTGGCTTATTTTCCCATATCCGAACAAAGTACTTCGATCGATCGGAAATCAAAGCGGCCTGGAAATGGATTCAAAGTTGAAAAACTTCAAAAATTTAGGAAACAAAATGGATGAAAAAAGGGATAACGTATCAAATCATACCGAAATGGTGGAATATGAAAAATCAGCGAATCAGAAACACCGCCACAGAGGGAAATCATCGGAGAGTTATCTAAATAAAGACATCATTTTAAAAGAGCTTAACATACGTTCCGGACAGACAATCCTTGATGCGGGTTGCGGAAATGGTTACATGTCTGGACAAACAAGATTTGCCCTTTTACACTTTCCGCAAACAAATGGTTTTATTTAATTCATTATATTTACTAACTAGGAGGGAACTTAATGAAAGTAACAACTATCCTCGGAAGTCCTAAGAAAAAAGGAAATACAGCGGAAGTGCTTGGCTGGTTTGAAGATGAACTTACTAACCTGGGGCACGAAGTTGATCGTATTAATATTATCGACCGTGAGGTAAAAGGATGCTTGGGATGTGGCGCCTGCCAGAAAAAAGCTGATGAACCTGGCTGCGTGCAGAAGGACGATGCAGTGTCAATATTTGAAAATATGATGTCCGTAGATGCAGTGGTGTATGCTTCACCGCTTTACTGTTGGGGTTTCTCTTCACAGATGAAAGCGCTTATCGACCGACACTTTTGTTTGATAACAGGATACGGGAGCCCGGAATACAGATCACTGCTCGATGGCAAACGTACAGCGCTTCTTGTGACATGTGGCGGTCCTATCGAGAACAATGCGGACCTCATTCAAGGTGTTTTCGACAGGCTAAACAATTATGGTAATTGCAATGTTGTTGGTAAATATGTGGTTCCGTTCTGTACAACTCCTGATGCAATGAGTGATGAAGCCTTGGAAACAGCAAAGAAAATGGCCAAGGATATCACTAACACTTAAATAATAATTAGGCATCAGGCGCATACGTTTGATAAAGTTGCGATTAGGCTTACAAATCATCAATAAAATTGATCTGAGGTCGAGTGTAGCTTCATGGTTTTGCTAACCTTAAATCTTTCAGATAATCCCACAATCCCAATGTATAGAATAGAGTCAATACCCATAGCATCGGTGGCTTGATGGTGACCCTGAAAGGGTCAATGCATTATTGATATAATTTGCTTTGTCCCATTTCAATTCGTGGTGAAGATCGAATTTAAGAAATCCTATGTCTTCAGATAAAGAATAATAAAAAAAAGAGGTGAAAAAATGGATAAATTTTCTATTGGAAGAAGTATTGGATGGATTGTATGTTTTGTTACAGTGGCGATTTTTTTCAGCGGATCATATTCACATGCTCTTTTGGAAGGTAAAATTACAAAATATACAGCGGATCAGGTCACGATCGATTCTAAAGGGAAAGTTCAGCATGGAGGAAAGATATACGTAACGCCAGAAAAGATTCGAATGGATGGAATTTCTCCAGGGGGCCAAGGAAATATCGTTTTGATTTTTCGTAGAGATAAAAATATTGAATGGACGTTGAATCCCGATAAAAAACTCTTTATGGAAAGACCCCTCAACGAAAAAGAGATGGAACAAGCCACAAAGAAAATGATTGATTCCAGGAACGAAAAAGTTTTGGGCACCGAAAAAATTAATGGTTTTACGTGTACAAAAAAGGAAGTTGAAACCACCATTGAGTTAATGGGTTACATGCTATCGCGCAAAAATGGAGAAATCCCCAGGTAAATACCAAACACAATCATAAAAATTGCACAAAATACAAGAATTCCATAATAAACTTTCTTGTTCAGGCGACGCAGACCAAAAAATGCAAATGTCGAAACAATCAGATACCAGCTCAAATCTCCTGCTTCATGCCCCAGAAAAAACGCTATAAGCTTTGGCCACTCTCTGAAAGATATTTCAAACTGTATCATAAAAGCAAGCCCTATAGTGGCCCACCAAATCCACCAGTAAGGATTGGACATGGAAACCATGATTCCTCCGATAACCGGATTTTCCAGGCCTTTACCAGAGAATGGCAAAGCTTCATCATTTTGTCTGTCAGGTGGATTCAAGAAGTCGGTGGGTATGTTTCTAAAATATACGTCTCGAACGATGGATGACCCGAATAAAATAAGTATCAATCCCCCGACAATCCCGATAATGCGAATAACAATGATATTTTTTAAGATAAAAGAGAAGCCTAAAAGCAACAGAATGACAATTCCCATTTCAAGTATTGCGTGGCCAATTATTATCCATAATCCCATTAAATAACCGTGTTTACTTGTCCGAGCAGATTTGATAATAGTATAAGTCAATAGGGGGCCGGGGGACATGGCACCTGTCAGGGCCACCAGAAAGGAAAAAGAAAAAATTACCCAGAACGCAGAAATAAAATTTATTAATTCATTCAACAATCAAACCTCCGAACAAAACGGAAACAAAAAGCATTGAATATTGAATAATTGAGAAATTATATCAATATCTCATCAGGTTTTTCCTTTAATATTCAATCGAACATATTCAATTATAAGGAGTTAGTAAATGAAAAATGCAGAAAATATAAAATTCAAACTGCCGGAAGATCTCAAAAAATGCATCGAATTCCACGGTCATCTTTGTCCGGGCCTTGTTTACGGTTACCTGGTTGCAAAAGAGGCAATAAACCTTCTTAAACTCAAGCGGTCAAAGGACGAAGAGGTGGTTGTCATCAGTGAGAACGATTCTTGTGCGGTTGACGCTCTACAGGTACTGCTGGGCACCTCGATAGGTAAAGGAAACCTTATTTTCAAAGATTACGGGAAAAACGCATATACAATCCTTAACCGCTCACGCAAAAGGGCCTTCCGGTTTTCCCGCAATAAATATTATCGATATGGCGGCGAATTCAGAGAAGAATTCAGCCGGCTTGATGAAGCCATTTCTTCAGACACGGCAAGCGAAAGAGAAAAATGGCGTCAAAAGATACTCAAAGCAAGAGATCTTCTTTCAAAATCTTTTAGCGATGTTTTCTCCACAAAAGAAGTAGATATTGTGATGCCGCCGTATGCGCCCCTGGCACGCTCAGAAGCCTGTGCTAAATGCGGCGAAATGACAATGTCAACAAAGATGGTCTGCGGAGAAAACGGCAAACGCATTTGTATTCCGTGCGCCAGTTAAAATGGTTCAAACGGTCTCACGGTAAATTCGAAGGGTCTGGGGTAAAACCTTGATTCTTGATTAAAGAAGCGACACCGTTCACAATCCCGCCAAGACGGGACAGGCAAGGCTAACGGGCCTGCCGGTTCAACCTCTCTCAATAAGGATTGGTATTTTTAAATCGTTTAAACCTTAATTTGATTCCGGTCTGTCCGGGTTGGGGATTTATATTCTTTTATTAGCGACTAGACGGGCAAAATGTTCAAAAGAGCGGTCGTAAGTTCGTTCTGCATCATCCGGAAAACAGCAAGCCGGAAGTTCACGGGCTCTCAGATGGTAGCTTAAACAATCACAACAAGTCCCCTTGCGTGAACACGGTTCATAAGTGCAATTACATGATTTGAGATTCTGGTCGATTTTACATTCCATAATTTCATCCTCTCAACTGTTCGTAAAGGCCAAATAAAAAAAATATCACGGAAGCACGAAAAATAACATATTAAAATTTCGGGCTTTCTTTGTTTCGTGTTTTTCCCTCGGCAAATCAAAGGTCTCTTGTTTTGAATTGCTCCAGAATTTTTACCACCTCTTCTTCGGCGACATCCGACCAGTGCTGGTAGGCGCTGGCCACGGCATAACTCAAGCCGCCGCGGATATTGGCGCAATACAGCGCTTCAACCTCACGTGCGATCATTTCGGCTGAGCGGCGATAACCGGTCGGTACGGCTACAACAATCCGGCCGGCCCCGGCGTTTCGCAATGCTGCCACCGCCACCCGCATGGTAAACCCCGAAGCCAGTCCGTCATCCACCAGAATTGCGGATCGATTCCCAAGGTCCGGGAAGGGCAGCCGGCCCCGTAATTTTGTAACCCGGCGCACAACCTTGGCCGTGGTTTTTTCGATTCCCTTTTTGACATCTTCGGCAGTCAGGTTTACGCTCCGCACCATATCTTTATTCAGCTTAACCGTGCCGTCAAAAGCCACAGCCCCGTAGCCGGCTTCAGTATTCCAGGGCAAGGTGATCTTGCTGACGACGGCCACGTCAAAATCAAGCCCTGATTTTTCAGCCATCACCACTCCTACCGGTACACCGCCGGCCGGTACGGCTAAAATGATCCCGGCTTGCTTGTCATCGGCCGCAAGCATCCGGGCCAGGACTTGACCGGCATGGGTTCGGTCTTGAAAAACATGGGTTTGTTCCCGCAGTTCGGGCAGATCAATGATGTTCGATTTCATAGCATTTTAGTGTGTTTTGGGGACATCTTATATCGCAAAACTTGGGACGCCGCAACCCATATCCATAGTCTTGTCAGTCAGTATTCACAACTTATCCGCAACCGTATGCGCCGGAATCCGCAACTTTGTCAGGGACAGCAAAGGTCCAATACGAGCCGGTCAGAGCATGCAGATGCAACTCTTAAAACCTAAAAACTGCACACAAATTTTAAAAGGTTTAAATAAATATAATTATATTATACTGTTAGCATATAGAGTTTATGTTTTGTGGTACATCATATTGCTGAGTATGAAAATAAAAGAAATTTTTAAAATTTGTGCCTTTAAGGATTGCCCCGTTGACCATTGGGCTGCCAATTCACGTTCTCCCCTTCTATTTCCCAGATCTTTATGACCCTTCAGTAATGGGTGATGCAGTAATATGTGATAAGCACAGGAAACCCTAAAGCCACATATCTGACTTGATGTTTTAGGGGTATTCCTGTATGGATGGAGTCAACGAGAGTGACGTTGATTCGAAACATGAAGACGAGACGATACGAATGATGGAGTGTGAAAAATGATGAATAATGCTCAACTATCTGAAATATTAACCACTCATTTAGAACTTTCTATTTCCCCCGTAGCTGTTTCATTGTACCCAAAAAACAATAACTCTGAGTTGGAAATGTACCGGCCGGATAAACCGCTCCGAAGCTATTGTCATGGAATAATGACGGCTGCCCACGGGCAAACCCTTTATCTTCTGGAAAAGGATATCATCTGCAAATCCGGTGCAGCAACACTGGGTTTTTCGAATTATTCCGAGGAGATGCTATCCGGCCACAAGCATTATAATGCAGGCGTATTTGGGACTGTCGAAGCCGCTAAAAACGCGGTAACAGGGGCATACAAGCTTGAGGGCGGCAGCACAAGAGCGATTTTTCTCAGACCCCTATCCCATGCGGATAATAATTATCAGGTGATACTCATCCCCGCTAATGCGGAGCAAATCATGTTTATATTAGTCGCCGATAAATATGATACCGGCGGCAGGACAGAGATTTCAATGGCCACGGGCTTTCAGGGTATTTGTGGGGATGTTACCGCTTATTCAATACAGACAGGTAAGGTCAATTTTTCAGTCACGGGCTTTGGGGACCGCCTGCGGTGCGGTCTGGACCCTGAATTAATGGTTATTTCCATACCGGCAGGAAGGGCTTCTATGATTGGGAAAAATCTGGAAGCCATGAGTTCCAAAATGATGGCAACCTATAAAAAGGCCCGAGACGCGAAAAAAGGGAAAAGTTAAAAATATAAACCTAAAAAAGAACTTTAATTTCAATAAATAGTGGAAGCTACGAGATATTGAATGAGGGGAAAATGTATATGACCGGTTGTCGCTGTTCCATAAAAGAGTGTCTGAACAATCCAATAGAGTTAAAGATTGACGATCGAAATTTGGATTTCGTGTCCATCAAGCAGATTGCCGACAACAAAGCAAAAGAATTTGCCTCTCAACCCATGTTGCTTGCCTGGTATAACGGGAAGACCGGCGATTTTGTTCCTAAAGCTGAATGCGGGAGCGGCCCCAAGCCCGGATGGATCGTTTATGCTGAAACAAGGGGCGGGGATATTGTAATTGACATCAATGAGGAACAGTATGTTTTTATTTATAAATCACTTTCTTGAAAGACAGCTTGGATATGCCGATAGCTCAGGGCCCCCTCAAAAATAACTTCACAAACCCTGAACCCCAAATTAATAAACAATAATCAATTGTTGACCATTGATTATTAACTATTATTTCCTGAACCTCTGAACCCTTAAAACTTATCTTATCCGTTTTTCCCCCAATTGTCTGGGATAAATTCCCATCCATAGGGACTCCTACCATATAAAATGAGCCCATCCCTCTATGGACAGAATAAATTATAATCTGTTACCTTCCATTTTGTAGACAGAATCAATATCTCGGACGGAATCATAGGAACCGCAGATTATGAACAATTTTCCAACCAATCCTCGAGTTCTTATAGTGACTCCTGAAATCACCTACCTTCCCAAAGGGATGGGTAATATTTCGAACGGCTTGAATGCCAAAGCCGGAGGACTTGCAGATGTCTCGGCAGCTTTGATAAATGAGCTTTATCGCCAGGGTGCCGACGTCCATGTGGCCCTGCCGGATTACCGCACCATTTTTGGCGGTCAATCGCCGCCAATTATCAGGAAAGAACTGAAAACCATAAGGAGTAGCGTACCAGACGAAAGGATTCATCTGGCTCAGGACAGGGCTTTTTTCTATCTTAATCATATCTATTCAGGTTATGAGTTTGAAAATATCAGAATTTCACTGGCGTTTCAACGAGAAGTCATTAACAATATCGTTCCTTGGGTTCAGCCGGATCTCATCCATTGCAATGACTGGATGACCGGTCTGATTCCGGCCATGGCCAGACAATTGGGTATCCCCTGCCTTTTTACCATCCACAATATCCATACGGTTAAAAGCACTCTTTCCGAAATTGAGGACAGGGGTATCGACGGTGCTTCGTTCTGGCAAAACTTTTATTTTGAGTATTGTCCATCCACTTATGAAAATACCAGAGATTCCATCCCGGTAGATTTTCTCACAAGCGGGGCTTTTGCCGCCCATTTTGTAAATATAGTGAGCCCCACCTTCCTGAAGGAAATGGTTGAAGGCCGGCACGGTTTTGTAAAAAACTCCATGCAATGTGAACTTGCCAATAAAAATAACGCCGGATGTGCTGTTGGTATTCTAAACGCGCCTGATCCTTCCTATAACCCATCCACAGATGAAGCCTTGCATTGTAACTATTCCGCAAAAAATCATGTGAGTGGAAAAAAGACCAATAAACGCATCCTACAAAAAAAATTGGGCTTGATGCGGGACCCACAGGCCCCCGTTTTTTTCTGGCCTTCTCGTCTGGATCCGGTTCAAAAGGGATGCCAGTTGCTGGCTGAGATACTTTACAAAGTGGTTTCCCGCTACTTGAAACAAAATTTACAGATGGTTTTTGTAGCAGACGGGGAGTATCAAAAGCATTTTAAAGACATCGTTCGATCCCATAATTTGTCAGATCGAGTGGCAGTACGCAGCTTCAATGAACGGTTGGCGCGTCTGGCCTACGGGGCTTCCGATTTTGTACTGATGCCGTCGAGTTTTGAACCTTGCGGCCTTCCGCAGATGATAGGCGCTATTTATGGGGCTCTGCCGGTAGCCCACGATACCGGCGGAATTCATGATACGGTTACCCACCTGGACTTAGATAACAATACGGGCAACGGTTTTCTGTTCAACACATTCGACCCGGGAGGGTTATCCTGGGC
>JBARSG010000218.1:0-2069 GCA_049644625.1 Desulfobacterales bacterium
GATATTTATATGATATTCTATAACAGCAGACCGAATATGAAGAGTGAAAAGAAAGAAATATCCATTCTCTGTAACAAAAAAGGAAAACCACGTAAACACATTGATGTGTGTCGGCAATGCCGCTATCGAAAGAAATGTAAAGCGTATCATGGGTACATGCAACCTGAGTTGCCGCTAATATTTAGCTCTGAGGATCTCAAAATTAAAGAAATGGAGTACCGTTAGGCTTAGGGGTTCAAATAAGTTTCGGTAGATGCGGAATATCCAGAATCACTTTTGGCTAATATGGATTTGAATGCTAAATAAAAAACTCTGCAATAGGAAGCTAAGGTAAAATGTTCGAACCACACGAAGGAACTCTCCAACTAAAACACAAATTTCAAAAAGCATATAACTGGCTTGAGAAACGTGGGCCGACAGATCTTAAAACCAAAAGCGGAACACATTTTATTGCAAAAGCTAATATTACTCAAAAAGGGCCTCACAGCGGAGAAGAAGTCATACGGTTTATGCAGCATGGCAAAGAATACGGCAGAGCATACGAATGTTGCTGGGGTCATTACTATAATTGCAATAGAACCCGAGTTGGTATGTATTGTGCGGCTGTTGACGCTGCTGTTGAGTGATGCTAATCAACACAAATTCACTTCAATTCGTCACAAATAGGACAAATGGTTAAACTGATTCAACATGAAAGTCTGCTACAGTAGCAGCTGTTAAAACACAACCTATGGTCTATCATACTTCCTCTTATGATTATTTAGAAAGGGCGCGAGAACGATTTGCTGAAGGATCTCAGCAAGCATTATTCTATGCGGCGCTCGAACTGCGTTGTGGAATTGAACAGCGTATACGAGAATATTCAAGCGTCCAAAAACAGATCTCCAGAAAAATACAGAATGGGTGGCGGATCACTCATTTAGGTAGAGACTTAAACAAGGTATTTAAGGCGCGTAATATGGTCATTGAGCTTACAATAATCGATGAAACAAAAGGGGACCCAATAATCATCCTATACTACACTCCTGTAACACCAGGATTACAGAATATTTGTAAAAAACTGGAAAACTATCTCCATGCAATGAAAGAATCCCAACCAGACGAATCTGATTGGTGGCAAGATTTTAAATGGTTATTAAAAAGGGGAATTAAAGGTCTTGATAGCGCTACAAAGGGAAATCTAATGGGCGTTCCATTGATTAATCCAAAGACCAATGAACTAACTATGCATACTCAATTTGAAAGAAACGACTCGTTGTTTGAAAAGTTCAGCGCAGTTCTAAAAGAAACGCAACAGATGAATTTTAAGGTTCGGTATTTGGATCCAGAAGTGTTTTAGATTTGGCCTGATGAAGTTAACCTAAAACATTGAGAAAAAGGTCGGTCAGGTCCTTCAAGTCCCACCACAGAGGCCGTCAGAGGCCGTATTTGATGCGATAAATTTAAAGAAACCTAATTATAATATATAAGGTGTTGCCATGAAAAAATGTCCGTATTGTGATGAAGAAATACAGGACGATGCTATTAAATGCAGATCCTGTGGAGAGATGATAGAAGATTCACCTCAACTCTTATCCCCTGATTCATCAGCAAAAAGCAACGGTAAGCCAATCTCAAAAAATAAGACATTTTTAATTCCAATAATTTTAGTAATTTTATTGCCCTTATTGACAATTTCATTTGTCTATTATGAAAGATATTATGAGAATAACCGGTATGAGTTGGAGCAAAAGAAGGATAAAACTGGCGATACACTTCGTGAAAAAACTACTTTAAAGGACCCGAAGGATGCCAAGGCCTACTTCAATCGAGGGCTTGCCTATGACGACAAAGGTCAGTATGACCAGGCTATTTCTGATTATAGCAAGGCTATAGAGCTAAACCCGAGGCTTGCTGATGCGTACAACAATCGAGGGAATGCCTATAAAAACAAAGGTCAAAACGGCCAAGCTATTTCTGATTATAGCAATGCTATAGAGATAAACCCGAGGCTTGCTGATGCGTACTACAATCGGGGGAATTCCTATGACGACAAAGGTCAGTATGACCAGGCTATTTCTGATTATAGC
>JBARSG010000219.1:0-2307 GCA_049644625.1 Desulfobacterales bacterium
GCAAATCCCTTTACCGCCAGCATGGCCCCCCGGTCATATTCCATAAGGGAAATCGGGGTGATGGTAATCCCCGCCACCGCTCCGATAGCGGCGGAAAGAGCAAAGGACAACATAATCATCTGCTTGACATTGATCCCGACCAGGCTGGCCGCATTCGGATTGTCGGCGCAGGCGCTCATGGCCTTGCCGAGAATGGTCCGATCAAAGAATATGGACAGCGCAATGGCGGTGATGATCAAAAAGCCGATCACCCAGAAATACTGGGGTTGAACCACGGCTCCCAGAAAAGTGATGGGATTGCGGCCGGAAAACGCGGGAAGATCAAACGGGTCCTTACCCCAAATTAACGAAGCCGTCCCCTTAATCAGGATGGACACTGCAATGGTGGCAATAATCAGGGTAAGTACCGACGGTCGGCGGATGGGGCGAATGGCCAAGCGGTCCAGAAAAATTCCCACCAGGGTAACCAGGATAATTGTCGCCGGAAAGGCCAAAATAAGGGGCAGCCCCATGGCAACATGCAAGAAAACCATGATCAATCCGCCCAGCATGACGAATTCACCCTGGGCGAAATTGATGATCTCGGTCACATTATAAATAATATTAAACCCCACGGCCACCATGGCATAGACACTGCCCACGGTCAGCCCGGTAATGAGGTATTGTAACAGCTGGCTTGCCAGCGTAATTTTTTCCATGTGTCTTTATCGAATAAAAAAGTGAGGATGATGAACCCATCATCCTCACCAATCGTTTGTCACTGCAAATCAATGGATCAGTCCACCAGTGCCCAGTCATTGTCTTTCACGATCACCATGCTAAAGGCCGCTTTGGTCAGCCCGTTGTGGTCGTCCGGCGAAAAGTTGAAGATACCATGTTGGCCCACAAACCCCTGTTTCTTCTCGAGGTAGTCCCGTATTGCGGCCTTGTCATCACCTACGGCGGACAGGGCGTCCACAACCAGATGCAGAGCATCCCATCCATGTCCCCCGAATGAACTCAAGGGTTCATTGTATTTGGCCGTATAGCTCTTCAGATAATCCATTGTTACACTTTTTTGAGGATGATCTGCCGGTAACTGCTCGGCAATATTACAGGCACCCAGCGGGCAGAGAACCCCCTCGGCAGCTCCTCCGGCCAGCTCGATATTTTTACGGCTGCCAAAACCATGGCTCTGATATAATGGAATGGCTGTCATCCCCAGATCTTTCCAGTTGCGAATCATGGTAACCTGTGTGGGACCGATGGACCAGTTCACGATAGCGGCCGGAGCCATTCCCTTGATTTTGGTCAACTGGGCCGTCATATCCGTATCTTTTGGCCCGTATTTTTCATCGGCGATAATATTCATATTATACTCGGGCGCAAGCCGGATTAGCTCTGAACGTCCACTGGCCCCATATCCGGAGGTTACGCTCATGATGGCGATTTTATTGATTCCTCTGTTTTTAAGATGCATATAAATGGCCTCAACAGCCATACTGTCCGACTGGGGGGTCTTAAAAACCCATTTATAGGGCTTGCCCGTCTTTTCATCGTGAACAATCTTGTAACTGGCTGCGCAGGAAACCAGAGGGGTTTTATGTTTTTCAGCAACCGGTATCACCGCAAGGGAGAGCCCGCTCAAGGAAGGACCGATCACCGCACAGACCTTATCATTGGTAATAAGCTTTTTTACCTTCAGGTTGCACTTGGTGGCATCCCCTTCGTCATCGTAAATAACAAGTTCCAGTTTTTTTCCGTTAATGCCGCCGGCCGCGTTGATCTTTTCGGCCAGCATCTCAACGGTTTTCTTTTCCGGATCACCCAAAAAAGAAGCACGACCGGTCACGGAAAAAACGCCCCCTACTTTATACGCTCCATCGAAGGCGTTTGCCTGGCTGATAAGCAACCCCATACCGAAAAAACAAATTGTTGCGATAATAAAAATTCTCCTGAGTGTCATTTTCTCCTCCCTTTCATGTTTCTGGTTTCAACCCTATCGTTGCATAAACAACACATCAGATTATACGTTAAACGGCTTAGACAAAGGCTTTGCGTTGATTGGAGTAACTATCATAAAATCTAACCGTTGGCGGCATTTAATGTAATCAGCTTTTTTGCTGTGTTGTTTCCCTTTCAGGAAAGCCGATGACACCGCATCTCCTTCGTTATCAAGACCTTGCGGTAGACGACTACAGCTGCGGCCTTGATACCTTGGACCTGCGGTATCCTCGACTTTTGCAACGTTAGGGTTAAGATTAATCATTGTCCTCTATTCGCCGGTTTAAAAAGTTTTGATGTCTTTACATGGTATAAACTTTGCTT
>JBARSG010000220.1:0-3667 GCA_049644625.1 Desulfobacterales bacterium
GAAACGGGTTTCAAACCTGTATATTGTAGTCGACTTGTTGAGTCGTTGATGCTTGACTTCGTGCCTACATTTTCAATTGTCGAAAATTGAAGGTTTCTCGCTGAAATAGAACAACATAACTTGCCAGTACATGAAATATTTTGTAATGTCAATAGCTTGTGATACTATTTAGATATCAATTGACCTTGTTAAAAATTATTGGCTAACCCCGATGATCCCCCGATCCTATATATTGTGGTTTTCCCTTCCTCCTTATTCCGATTTTTCGTTCAACATACCGTGCCTAAAGCCTCAATTTTCGAAAAGTGAAGGTTTATAACCGAAATCGTAAAAAGTACGTATAGCTTGCCAGTATTTGGGCTACAAACAATTTAGCAGGCATTGTGATATCTGTAAAGATTTTAGACTTAAAATTCCGGCCATACATAGCAGTAAAAAAAGTGTGGATAACGGCTACCGAGATAATCCGACGCTGATGAACGATTTCTAAAAAGCTACTTTTGCAAGAAAATCTTTCATTGAAAAATACTTCAGAGATTTACAAATTTTGTCAGCTTCTTGTAAATTAAGATATTTTGTAATTTTATTAGGAACAGCTATGGTATATATATTCGCCGATTTGGCTGCTGCTATACCTGGCGGTGAATCTTCAAAAACTATTGCTTCACTAGAAGTAATTTTAAATTCTTTTAAAAGCGCTAAATGTAAATCCGGAGCTGGTTTTTTATTCTCAACATCATCTCTACCTTTAATACTATTAAAATAGCTTGTAAGTTTCAGTCTGATTAAGTGTCCTTTAATCTGCTCATGAATCCCATTTGATGCCAATCCAATTAATAATCCCAATTTTGAACATTCCTTAATTAATTTAACGACCCCAGGCAAAGGGTTTAACGAATTTCTTAAATCTTCATACAAATGTTTTCTTAAAATCTGGATATCATGATGATTTAATTTTTCTCCATACTTACATTTCTTAATTATAATGGAGGCTGGATCAAATTCCCCCATAGGATTGTCAATAATTTTTATCCATTTTTTTATAGTTAAATGACAATTGAAGACTTTAAAAACTCTTCTCCATGATTCATATTCTGCAACTTTTGAACTAATTATTATGCCATCAAAATCTAGAATTATGGCTTTTATTTTTGAATTCATTATAATTTATATTCCTTATTTTTAAATGATTTCAAAAAATTATTCTGATTTAACTATGAATTATCCTTGCGCGATAGGCGTACATAAAATGACGCATATCCCGCAATTACATTCTTAAATTTTTGTACTATCATTATCCATTTGTGACATAACTTACCATCATCGCATGCTCAAACATCTCAATTTACAATACATATATCCTATTTTTTACAAAATTGCAAAAAAAGGCAAACCCCCCTCAAAAAGTTTGCCCTTATGATATACGAAAACACAATGTGCTTAAAATTATATCGAGCTTTGATCAATAGCAGATACATGCAATAGGTGCTAAAAGCTCAACCTACAAGATATGGAAATAAAAAAGCAGGGCCATTGCTGACCCTGCTTTAGCCGCCTTGAAAGCTTCTTTTGTTTCAAGGCATCCTCCGGTTCGGTGAGCCATCAATCTGATTGATTTTGGAGTCGTCCGAACCAAGAATATTTTCTTGACTGAAACATTTGTGGCTATTGACCTATTTCAAAATTGCTTAATATCCTGTAAGATAAAAATAGACGGTTTCTTATTTTACATGAAAAGGTACAATCAAAAGTAGGTTGAAGTTTAAATCGTGAATGAGGTCAGCAGAACAAAAAGTGTTACACAACGGGAATCGAATCTAGATAGTGTACTGATTTAAAAAAGAGAGTCTTAAAAGATCTAATTTCCACAAACTAGTGGACATGAACGCATTTTGGTTTATAACGATCTTCTATCATTGGGTTAACCTTGTAACAAGCAGGACACTTAGCGAAATACCCGTCAGATGAACACCCCAATAAAGCGCCGCCCTGTAATCCAAATCCTCCTGACGTAGATGTTATATTAATTATTACATCGGACACGCAGTCTGAACATTTACCTTTTAATACGATTGTCGATTTTTCAGGGTTAGCTTCAAATATTTTTCTTAACATTTCTATCATTAGTAGCCACCTCCCTCAGTTGTTTTCCCTGCTCGTTTAAGATTTTGATATTCTTGGTTTTAATCTTCTATCAAGCCCGCTTCTTCTTTCCTTGCCGGATCTGCGTTCAGGGATATGTATGGTATAAGAAAATTTTCGCCGATCAATCCCTAAACGCCGGTCTCCATTGTCCTTGATAAATAAAGCCATAACTTCACAAATTTTATAGATGCTCTTTACCTATTCAAAGATCTGAAAAGAAAAGGAGTCTATTATACGCTTAATCACCAAACACCTTGTTTTAATCTGAAATTTTATATCTTAAAGCCAAAATAATTTTTCGTTTTGTTTTCATTCTGCAAGGCTTGCCTTGTTCTATCCTTGTACAGGAACATTCTTTGTCGGAATAATTATTAATTATATCATGAACTTGTAATTTCTTAGTGTCAAGTAAAATTATATATAATTTATATATAATTTTACTGAATTAGAATATATTGTGGATTATTAATCAAAACTACCACATATTGTGCGCCTGCAAATCAAGAAGCTGGGTAAAATCGAACTGTTTTATTACAATGCCTGTTTAAGTACCTCTACCTGAAATTAAGCATCCTTTTTCTATCCTAAAAAAAAACAGTCATTGGGTTGAAAAAAATCGATTTACGAAAGGATAATGGTGCGAAAGGATAATGGTGCGAAAGGATAATGGTGCGAAAGGATAAGGTAATGAACAATAAATGAGGTTTAAGATTCCTTAAGAGGAAAAAAAGTAGCAGGTGGGAAACGGGTTTCAAACCTGTATATTGTGGTCGACTTGTTGAGTCGTTGATACTTGCTTTCGTGCTTTTAGCTTCAATAGAAAAACAATGAAGGTTTCGAACCGAAATCGGATGTTGTGCTTACTTGCCAAAACAACAACCCGAAGTCAATTTACACTGATTGCATATATCGTAAAATCCACAAAAAAGCAAACCATGTGAAATGGATTTGCCCTTTACATTCAACAGATTATAATCTCTGTCTTATCAATTTTTATTTGAGATTGTTAATGCCTTTGAAAGTGAAACCAATATGTTGTCCCATCCTTTCCTTCAGCATTCTCTATCTCATTTTACGAGCTTTTTAACTCATAATCTGACATTCTCTGTCAAAACGAATCGCTATACCTTGTGAGGTGGAACGTACCATGCTTCCTACACATTCTTCCAAGCCCTTCATGTTCTTCAGTTTTTTAATACTTTTACTTGGGATTGTGAGGTTTAGAATAAACCTTGCATCTTCTGGAAAAAAAGAGGCCTCCTTGGTATAAATGAATGCCCCGGTGGCGGATATATCTTTGGTTTCAACATCAAGAACCCTTATTCTGCTTGACGTTATGGCTTCCAGTTTTACAGGGAGTTTAGCCGCAAATCTTTTATGTTGACGGCGCTCTTTCATTGACAATTCCTTTTTTATTGCGGTTTACGATAAATCCCCAATCAATGATGAACATTTCCGAATTAGTATATGGAAAAATCGTAAAAAATCAAAGCGAAAATCTTTAAAAATTACATGTTACCAG
>JBARSG010000221.1:0-23891 GCA_049644625.1 Desulfobacterales bacterium
GACTCAAACGGTTTTATACTGTACTGTTCAAAAACTTTTAGTATTTCCCTGAGGGTCATATTGACGCCTTCCAGCACCGAACTGTTCGCATGTTTGTCATTACTTGAAGATTCTATGGCACGGTCAAGATTATCGACCACGGGAAGCATGGCCTTTACGAAACTTTCATTGGCAAATTTTCTGAAGTCATTCATTTCGCGTGCGGCACGCTTCTTGTAGTTTTCAAACTCAGCGGAAACCCTCAAAAAACGGTCATGGGAATCTTTTGATTCCTGTTCCAAGGATTCAAGCTTTTCTTCCATCACTTTCAAAGGATCATCAGTTTTTTCTTTGTCTTTTTTGCCTGAATCGATTTCTTTGGAAATTTTCTTTTGTTTATCGTTTTCTTCGATGTCAGTATGAATTCCGATTTTCTTTTTTTTTGCTCCCATCAGCTGAAGCTTTCTCCTGGTTTTTTTAAATATTTACACATCCGATTTTTCATAAAATACGGGCTAATACCAAAACATTAAAAAAATAAGACTGTCTATGATATTGTCAAGGTAGAAAAAGGAATTTTAGATTCTGAGTTCTGAATTTACTGATTGAATTTTGTCGATTTCAAGTATGGCGGTCGAGAATGGGTGGGAGGTGCGGTCAATCATCAATAGTAAGCGGTAGAACTGGTTGTGCACCCTCTATCGAATCTTTTCTGAAATGTAATAAGCCAAAGGTTTGATCGGGATCGATCCACGACACAGACTGCATTACTTATCGCTGCTTCCTTCCGGACCTGACGAGGTTCGTAACCGTCTGTTGCGCGGCGGCCGATCAGATTGGCTCATAGGTTCCCAGGTTAAAACCCTTTAGAGGGAATTCAGCCCCGCATGAAGCGGATTTCGGGAAAAGGGCACCGCTAGCTCCCCGCCTAGCACAACCATGTATATGAATATAATCGATAAAAAAAAAATTCAAGATAAAAAAGAAATCGGTTTTCCTACCACAATATAGACGACAATCCAAATTAATAAATCTATATTCTGTGTTTTTTATTGACATTCACTTGTTTCTATCATAATCTTTTTTCAACGATTTCATAATTAATAATTTCGTAACACTTTAGCTTTTTGAAAAGTTCAAGAAAGGAAAGGTAAATTATGATACGAAATGTTCTAATTTTTTTATTATTATCCTCTTATTTCATAACTTCAGGCTGTGCCGCTTTTGTCGCCGGAACAGGAGCAGGAGCAGGGGTATATACCTATGTAAACGGCGAGCTGAAAACATCTTATCAAGCAGAATTTGATGAAACGAATCGGGCATGTATTGCAGTCCTAAAAAGTCTGGAAATGGAGATAACAGAAAAAACATCAGACAGTATTAAGGCAACAATTAAAGCCAGACAAACCGACGGAACACCGGTTACAATAAAAACTGTAAAGATAACACCCGGGACTACAGAGGTTTCCGTCCGATCAGGCATTGTAGGAATTTGGGATAAAAAAGTTTCCGAGCTTATTCATGCCAGTCTCGCACAAAGGCTACAAAAATAAATTATTACGTTCTGTTAAACAGACCATTACAACCTATGGAATGCTTAAACCGGGAGATTCGGTTCTTGTCGGTGTATCCGGCGGGCCTGATTCAGTAGCCCTTTTTCACGTACTTCTCACATTCGCACCCCGCTTTCCCCTCCGGCTTGGAGTTGCACATTTAAATCATTGTCTGCGCCAGAACGATTCAGATAAGGATGCTGAATTTGTTGCATCTCTCGCCGGCAGATTTGACATACCTTTTTATATGCATAAAGCGGATGTCCGTAAATATCAGCTTGAACACAAGCTTTCCCTGGAAGAAGCGGCCAGACGTGTTCGACACATCTTTTTAAACAAAGAGGCAGAAAAAAACCGGTTTAATAAAATCGCACTCGGCCATCATTTTGATGATAATGCAGAACTTGTATTAATGAATCTTTTTAGAGGAAGCGGCCCGCTGGGCATTTCGGGTATTCCTCCGGTAAGGGACGGAAAAATTATCCGGCCGCTAATACAATCAAATCGTTCCCAAATAATCGCTTTTCTGGATCAAAATGGACTAAAATATATATCTGACGTATCTAATAGAGACACAAGATTCCTTAGGAACAGAATACGTCACGATTTAATTCCACTGTTAAAAACATTCTACAATCCGAAAATCAGCCAAAGCCTGAACCGGCTTGCCTCAATTATCAGATCTGAAGAAGAATGGATTGAAGAGGTCATTCACCCTCTCTTCGAAAAAGCAGCTTTTAGCATGCAGGACGGTCAGATTGCCCTTTCTGTCTCAATCCTGAACGAAATTCATTTGGCAGCACAAAGACGGATAATAAGAAAAGCGATTTCAAAAATAAAAGGGGACTTAAGGCGTATTCGTTTGGCCCACATCGATTCTGCGATAGACCTTGTGGAATACGGGCCGGTTTATGGAAATATTGATTTACCTGATCGTATCAGGATCCAGCGAAAAGGAGACGTTATTCTCTTTTCCAGAGAAAAAAGCACCTTGCGGCATATGGATGTAAAATCAGACCGGGCAGAAATGTTTACCTTTAAATACCTGATAGCAAAACCCGAATCCATATTCATAAAAGAAATCAGCGCTCATATTAAATTCACCGAAATGGGCATAAAAGATCTGCCCGACTTATGTCGGGCTGGACAACATACCGGTTTTTTTGATAGGGATGCGTTAAATTTTCCGCTGGTTTTGAGAAATTTTCGCCATGGTGACCGTTTTACACCACTGGGTATGACCGGAACACAAAAAATAAAAAAATTTTTCATCGACAAAAAAGTCCCCGGAAAAGAACGCATAAGATGCCCCATATTGCTTTGCCGGGAAAAAATAATCTGGGTTGCCGGTTATAGAATAGATGAATCTGTAAAAGTGAAACCCACAACCAAAAATGTACTTAAAGTTGAACTTTTTCTTGCCTAATTAACATTAATGATTAATATAATTTTATAAATAATCATTTTACAGGGGGTTAAGACTTTTGAATCCTTTTTATAAGAATCTGGCTTTATGGATAGTCATCACGCTGATGATGATCATGCTTTATAATCTCTTCAATCAACAGCACCTAGCCGAGACAAATATCAGTTATACTGAATTTCTATCCATGGTCGATAATGGGAATATTTCCGAGGTGGTCATCCAGGGGCAGGAAATCTTCACCACGGACGCAAACCACAATCATTTCAAGGTATATGCACCACAGGACACCGACCTTATCAAGATCCTCCGGCAAAAAGGGGTTACCATTAGCGCCAAACCGGAAACCGATTCTCCCTGGTATATGAATGTTCTGGTTTCATGGTTTCCGATGATTGTATTAATAGGCGTATGGATCTTTTTTATGCGTCAGATGCAGGCCGGAGGGGGCAAGGCCATGTCTTTTGGCAAAAGCCGGGCACGCCTGCAATCTGACCAGATGAAAAAAGTCACTTTTGAAGATGTTGCCGGAATCGATGAGGCCAAAGAAGAACTCGGTGAAATAATAGATTTTCTCAGAGAACCAAAAAAATTTACGCGTCTTGGCGGAAGGATACCCAAAGGTGTCCTTCTTATGGGATCACCCGGTACCGGCAAAACCCTTTTAGCTCGTGCTATTGCAGGTGAAGCTGACGTCCCGTTTTTTAATATCAGCGGTTCGGATTTTGTGGAAATGTTTGTCGGCGTTGGAGCGTCACGGGTCAGAGATCTGTTTGTCCAGGGTAAAAAGAATGCGCCCTGTATTATTTTTATTGATGAAATTGATGCGGTTGGAAGGCATAGGGGAGCCGGACTCGGCGGAGGACACGACGAAAGAGAGCAGACATTAAACCAGCTTCTGGTTGAAATGGACGGTTTTGAGTCAAACGAAGGGGTTATCCTTATTTCCGCCACAAACCGGCCTGATGTGCTCGACCCGGCTCTTTTGAGACCCGGACGTTTTGATCGTCAGGTGGTTGTTCCCCTGCCGGATATTTTAGGTCGTGAAAAGATTCTTAAGGTTCATATGAAAAAAACGCCGGCAGCACCCGATGTAAATCTTGTCACACTGGCAAAAGGTACGCCCGGTTTTTCCGGCGCAGATCTGGAAAACCTTGTGAACGAAGCGGCGTTGCTTGGCGCTAAAAGAAATAAAGAAAAAATTGACATGTTTGACTTGGAAGATGCCAAGGACAAGGTCTATATGGGATTGGAACGTAAATCAAAAGTCGTCAGGGAAGAAGACAGAAAGACCACGGCATATCACGAAGCAGGACATGCCCTTGTCGCCCGCTTTCTTCCCAATACGGATGCCGTCAACAAGATAACCATTATTCCGAGGGGACGTGCCGCCGGTATTACTTGGTTCTTGCCCGAAGAGAGCGATTTCAAATATAAAGATCAGCTTGAAAGCGAATTGTCGGTTGCGTTTGGCGGACGAGTGGCCGAAGAAATTGTTTTTAACCGTATCAGTACCGGCGCCGCCAACGATATCAAACAGGCAACCGATGTTGCCCAGAAGATGATACGAAACTGGGGTATGAGTGAAGAGTTAGGTCCGCTTTCTTTTGCCAAAAATGACGAGCATATTTTCCTGGGACGCGAAATAGCACAGCACAGGGATTACTCTGAAGAAACGGCACGGAAAATTGACCAAGAAATGAATAATCTTATCGAAAAAGCTTACGATTGTGCAAAAAAAACCTTAAATGAAAATTTAGATATTCTTCATGCTCTTGCGGACCGTCTGCTTGAAAAAGAGACGGTTCTGGGAAGAGAGCTTGATGAACTCATACTTTCCATGAAACCCGGATTTGAGTTTCCATCTAAGACGTTTGTGGACGAAAAAACTGATAAAAAAGTTCCGGTCGAAAATAAAGAAGATACAGAAGAAATCAAAAGCGAAACTGAAAGCGAGCAGCCCTCATCTTAGTTACTTAAAATTGAATTTTGTGCATTTAATGGCAAAATATTTTTACCGGTACAATTTCTCTATTTTAAAATAATTGAATATTTTCGATTAAAGATTGAATATTTAAGGAATTTTGCCATTTTTATATGGATAGATGGAGCGAAGCGACTCAAGAAATTGTTTGTTGACGATTGTCTATAGAATTTCCGAGACGTTCAATTAACAAGCACATATGAAAAAATATAGCCTTGCATGGGGTAAACACAGGCTGGTTCTGGGTAAGCGTACCTGTATCATGGGCATCTTGAATGTTACGCCGGATTCATTTTCAGATGGCGGGGAATTTTTCACATTAGATGACGCCGTGGCTCAAGGCCAAAAACTTTTTGAAGACGGGGCCGACATACTTGATATCGGCGGAGAATCTACACGTCCCTTTTCTGATGCGGTATCTGCCGAAGAGGAAATCCGGCGGGTTGTACCAGTAATTGAAAACCTTGCGGCACGTATTTCCATTCCCATTTCCATAGATACAACTAAGGCCAATGTTGCCAGAAGGGCTATTGAAGCCGGCGCCTCCATTATAAACGATGTTTCAGCATTGCGTCTTGATCACGGCCTTGCAGATGTTGCAGCAGAATACGACGTTCCGGTAATTTTGATGCATATGCTTGGAACCCCAAAAACCATGCAGACGGATCCTGTTTATGATGATCTTATAAAAGAAATCAAAGGATTTCTAAAAAACGCCGTCGATTATGCTGAAAGCAAAGGAATTTCAAAATCAAAAATCATCATCGATCCCGGAATCGGTTTCGGGAAAACTGTTGAACATAATCTTTTATTAATTAAACACCTGCATGAATTTAAAACACTGGATGTTCCTATTCTGATCGGACCTTCCAGAAAGGCCTTTATACGAAACATCCTTAAAGATGAGACCGTTAAAGATATTAACCCCGACCTGGCGGTAGTGGAAACCGGCACTCAGGCTTTAGTTGCCGCTGGAGTTTTGAACGGCGCCCACATGGTCAGAGTCCACAATGTCGCCAATACACGTGCAACCATAAAAATCATTGATGCCATTAATAATGTGCAAAACAGTTAATGTAGAAACGGTTTCGCTTTTTGAAAATAGTGTCGCTTCAGGTATGAATACCCATAGTCGTTTATCTATGTTACACTCACGGAATTTAAAACGGTCTGTTTTGTGTTTTTTGCTTGGGATTTGTTTTTTTCTACCAGGATCCTGCTCATCATTACAAGAAACCGTTATTGTTATTCCGGTTGATTCCGCCCAAATCCCTGCAGGATTGACAATAACCGGTCCATCGTTAAAAGGGATAGAGGTTCATGTCTGCGGCCCGAAATCGGCAGTTAGAAGCCTTTCTGACCTGAAAATACGATATGCGCTTGACCTATCCGGAGTACATGTCGGGATTAACTCTATTCCCATAAAAAAGGACCGTATCATCCTTCCCAAGGGAATATCCATCATAAGAATAAACCCAACTTTTTTTGCCGTAAACATTGAGAATAAAATTAAAAAGGAGCTGCCGGTTAAAATTTCTTTTTCCGGAAAACCTGCTAAAGGATTTATAGTTTCAGGCGCAGTTGCCAGGCCATGGTCGGTTATTCTGCAAGGGCCTGAAAACATCCTTGGACCCATGGATAAGGTGCTGACAAAACCGATTGAGATTAAAGGGCTGTCAGAATCTTTTAAAAAAGAAGTCGCTCTGGACCTTGTCGAAGATCTTGAGATCATTTCTCCTTCGGAGATTATTTTTGCTGAAATATCCATAGAAGAAAAAATTGTCGCCCAAAAATTTTTTGATATTCAGGTTGAGGGCAAAAACAGTCCGTTCAGTTACATCATTACGCCGCCGGCAATAAACATTGAAGTTAAAGGGCCTGTTAATATTATTGAAAAGCTTCATACTGAAAAATGGATTACAGTGTATGTTGATCTTAAAGGATTACCCCCCGGGACTTATGTTAAAAGGGCGACCATAACGTTACCTGTTAAAACCACTCTTATCGGCGTAAAACCCGAAATGTTCACAGTAAAGATCAGCAGCGAAAAAATATAGCGAAGAAAAGGAATCTTTATTCATGCTTCTTGTTATCGATATTGGAAATACCAACACGGTAATCGGTGTTTACGACGGCAGGCATCTTGTTAAGGACTGGCGGATACGCACGGAGAGACGGACAACAGAAGATGAGTTTAACATCCTTGCCTCCAATCTTTTTTCAGAAAGCAATATCAGTTCCAAAAAAATCAGCAAGACTATTATCTCCTGCGTCGTTCCCCCCATGGTAACCATTCTCGATTCTTTCTGTCGCAAATACCTGGGTCACGCGCCCCACTGGGTCGATGCCATGTCAGCTTCAACCCTGCCTATACGTTATAAAAATCCGTCAGAAGTAGGGGCAGACAGAATCGTTAACGCGGTCGCGGCATTTCATAAGTACCAAACCAGTCTTGTTGTAATAGATTTCGGGACAGCCACAACCTTTGATTCTATTTCAGAAAAGGGGGAATATCTCGGTGGCGCCATCAGTCCCGGGATCATGATTGCTTCTGAAGCCCTGTTCATGAAAGCGTCCAAACTTCCCAGGGTTGAAATCTTTGTTCCCCCTGAAAGCGTAATCGGTAAAGATACCGCAAGCAGTATTAAGGCGGGAATTATTTTTGGATATGCAGGACTTGTGGATGGAATGGTTCGGCGAATGAAAATCGAAATGGGCACAAACCCCCGGGTAATCGCAACAGGAGGCCTGGCAGAACTTATGCATCAAGTGTCAGAAACCATTGAGGTTGTTGAACCGGCCTTGACCTTGGAAGGATTACGGATTATCAGCAATAGTTTGTAAATAGCCTGTAAATCCTTTTATGCTGTTTTTCAGAAATCCTCTCTCCCTATGTTTTATCGCCTCGTTCATATGAAAAAACCCTTCAAGAAAAGGATCTTGCTTTAAAAGCCGTTGCAAAGATCCTTTAAGCAAATCTTCGTCCTCAGCTTCACTGAAATGAACCATCTGATCCTCGATAATGTTTTTCCAGAACAAAAGCTGCTCACGGTGTGTTTTCAACATGTCCGACGCATTTTTGTTCATGCCGAAATGTCCGTAACATATGATTGAGGGCTTTTGAGCAATCAGAGCATCGATGCTCTTGATTGAGGTCTCCAGAAAAAAGCGGGGCGGTGTAGCAGGTCTAAGATAAAATCCGTCACCGAATATGTCAAGATAAACCCCCCCGGCCTCTCCCGCAAAAAGGTATGGACCCAAAAGGTAGCTGACATGATGAGGGGCATGCCCGGGCGTCAGGATCGGCATAACGTTATCTTCTTGATATCGGGCGGCATTGTAAAGCAATTTCCGGGAAACCGGCCGGAACGGTCCATAGGCTTGTGCCGTTTGACCGAGGGTTTTGAGACTCCCTTCCCATAGACGTGACGGATCTGCAAGGTGCTGGATGCCTTTTTCGTGACAGATAATGGGAACGTCGGGAAAAGACTCGGCCAGATCTCCTGCGCCTCCGGCGTGATCGATATGTATGTGGGTCAATAGAACGGCGTCAAGATGCCGTATTCCCAGGCCTTCTAAAGATTTTATAAGCACAGGAACGGTGGCGGCAGGTCCTACATCCACTAAAAAGGTTTTTTTGCCTTTGTAGATCCAGGACCCTATGAACGATGTAAATCCGGGAAGATTCTGGTCAAGAGGAATAAGATAAAGTTCGGGCGCAATTTCAATTAATTTCATTTTATGCAAACTGTTGCTTGATAGACAATTAAAAATGTTCAGACCCTGCCGGTCTTGATAAGTGACTCCTTAAAGACACGATAGAAGGCTTTATTGTCTGCAAGACCTCGTCTTAAGATTTTTTCGATTTCATTGATGTTTTTCAGGTTAATAATGAGGTTAACGCTCTTGTTAAAGGCCGCCATATTGTCCATGGTGCGAAAGCGGTTGGTTATAAGAGCCAGGAAGATGTTCCGCCGGATGGATATATTGAGACGATCCAGGTATTTGAGAACACTGTTCATATCCGGATCCCTGGTGCCGAACCGCTCGTTAAGCACCACCATGTCAAAGACATGGAATCGCATCTGTTTTAGAGTATCTTTATATGTCTGCGGCGCCGTAGTGTGATATCCCATGTTATACAAGGCCGTTATGATTTTTGACCGGATAGCCGGGTCCGGCTCGCACAAAAGGGCCGTCTCCACGCCTTCTTCAACAAAATCAAAAGGTTTTTCCGAGGCGTCGTAAGCGCTGGAATCGACCTCCTCAATGATGGTTTTATTTCGTACAGGTTTTGGTTTGGCGGACGGGGCCGCAGCCTCTTTGGTTGACAAAGGAATATCAAAACGGGTATCTACGGAAACTTTGTTGCTGCACTTGGGGCAGATTACAGAGAATGCCTGTCCCTTGGAAACCTTTTGGCTCGGAATTTGAAACTTACTCCGGCATTTTTCGCATACCACGTTCATGATTCTTTCCTTTTTTGGAGTTCCATGGGCAAAAGCCAAAACGTCTGCCCACGGTTATATCGTCTTGCCGTAATCGCGATCCACCTTAAGATCCTTAATATCCGTGGTAGCTTGTCCGCGTGAGCTCTTGATTGAGTCGATTCCGCGACCCACTATGCCTTTGCGGGAAGCATAGGCCATAGCAGTATCTTCGGTAATGAGGCCCTTTTCGTATAACTCAATGATGGAATCGTCAAAGGTCATCATATCGAAAGCTTTTCCATCATGGATGACATCGTAATAAGTTTTTTCCTCAGATTCTCCGTGCAGTATCATGTCCTTGATCCTCAGGTTGGTGTGCATGATTTCAAAGGCCGCTATCCGTCCTCCTCCCACCTTGGGGAGAAGTCTTTGGCATACGATCCAACGTATTGCGTCGGCAAGCCGAGTGCGAATCTGATTTTCTTCATCAACAGGGAACATGCCGAGGATACGGTTCATTGTTTGTCCGGCATCAACGGTGTGGAGGGTGGTTAAGACCAGGTGCCCGGTCTCTGCCGCACTCAGGCCGATTTCCACGGTTTCCCTGTCGCGCATTTCTCCAACCAGAATTACCTTGGGAGCCTGGCGCAGGGCTGCTCTGAGGCCATGTGCAAATGAATCAAAATCCTCTCCCATCTCACGCTGGTTGAAAGTAGCCATTTTGTGTGGATGGTCATACTCCACCGGATCCTCAAGCGTCACTACGTGGATCGATCTGACGTTATTAATCTCGTTAAGCACTGCGGCCAGGGAGGTTGTTTTTCCGGTGCCGGTAGCCCCGGTAACCAGGATAAAGCCGTTCTTTTCCTCAGCCATTTTGAGAAAGGACTCAGGAATGCCCAGTTCCTGACATGTGGGAATTTTGGTTGCAAGTTTTCTCAAGACAATGGAGTAGTTGCCCCGCTGGGAAAAGACGTTGACTCTGAAACGAGCCTTGCCGGGAAGCTCGTAGGATGAATCGCACGATCCCTCAAGCAGGAGATTTTCGGTGAGGCGCCGGTTCTGATTTAAAAGGTTTAACGCAAAGATTTCAGCCTGAAACGGAGTAATCTCGTCAAAAGGGGGATTCATGTCGACTGCGGCGAGCTCTCCCGATGTCTCAACCTGAAATGGTTTTCCTACGGTAATATTAAGATCGGAGACATTATCGTATGCATCGAGCATTCTTGACAGAATATGATCAATTTCCTGTTTCTTCAAAATAGAACCTCATAAAATTGTTATGCTTCGGTGAAATCAGTCGGAGGATTTTTCAAAAAAGGCCTGAACTTTCCCTTGTCATTTGACTTGGCATAGGCGTCATCAGCACTTATCCATCCTTTGTTCAGCATCTCCATAATGGAATCATCCAAAAGCTGCATACCGTATTTCCTCCCGGTTTGGATCATTGAGGCAATCTGGTGGGTTTTCCCTTCCCTGACGAGATTCCGGACCGCCGGAGTTGCAATCAATATTTCAAGGGCGGGGCTGCGCCCCTTTTTATCTACTCTTTTAAACAGGACCTGTGCGATAATGGCTCGAAGTCCGTCAGACAGCGTCGAACGGATCTGGTTCTGTTGATCTGCAGGGAAAACTTCGATAATGCGATCTACGGTTTTCGCCGCACTCGATGTGTGAAGCGTGCTAAAAACAAGATGTCCGGTGGATGCGGCCTCTATGGCAAGCGATATGGTTTCAAGATCTCTCATTTCACCAACAAGAATAATATCCGGATCCTCTCGCAGGGCACCCCTTAACGCTGCGCTGAACGACTGGGTATGGAGACCCACCTCACGGTGATTCACAATACAACTCTTGCTTTGGTGGACAAATTCAACGGGATCTTCGATGGTGATGATATGATCCTTACGGGTACGGTTTGCCACATCAATTATTGAGGCCAGGGTGGTGGACTTGCCGCATCCTGTAGGTCCTGTCACCAGAACCAGCCCCCTTGGGAGTGAGGCCATCTTGGACATCACCGCAGGAAGACCTAGCTGTTCGGCAGTCATTATTTGCTCTGGAATTTGTCTGAAAACCGCCGCTACACCATGTTTTTGCATAAAGAAATTTGACCGGTACCTGGCAATACCGAGTACGTCATAGCCGAAATCAATATCTCCTGTTTCCTCAAACTTCTTTACCTTATGTTCGGGGGCAATTTCATAGAGCATGACTTTCAGTTCATCATTATCCAGGATCTTATATTTGACCCTTTCCATTTCCCCCCGTATCCTTAGCACCGGCGGCTGTCCCGCCACCAGATGGAGATCTGAAGCACCCTGTTCATTCATCAATTTAAAAAACGCATCTATTTTTGCCATGTTATGCTCCCAATCTATTTAAATCGCCTGCAACACAGTTTAACAGTTTCAAAAAACTAAGGGGTTACGATTGCTTAAACAATTTCAACTTGGCATCTTCCTCCTCCCGGATTCCGGCCTCCTCCTTCCCTATTTCAAGGAGTTTGGTGTGGCTTTCGATAATTGAGCGGATCTGGACCTCGATCTGCATGCGTTGCCGTTTTAGTTCTGTAATATCTTCATGAAGTTGAGCAAGCCTGTTCTGCGCTCTACTAAGAATTTTTTCCGCATTCACTTCGGCATCCGCAATGACTAATTCGGCCGATTTGCGGGCATTTTGCTTCATCTGATCCAACACTTTCTGAGAATTGAGCATTACCCGCTTAAACGTCTCTTCACGTCCTTTGTATCCCTGGCTTTCAATTTTAAGCCTGTTAATTTCTTCACGCAAATTTTTGTTTTCTCTTTGCAATGATTCGAAGGCATCCGCCATCTGTTCAAGAAATGTATCCACTTCCCGGACGTCGAAGCCTCTAAACCTGGTCTTGAACTGTTTTTGCTGAATATCAAGGGATGTAATTGTCATGATGTGTCGCCTTTGTTTATGGGTTACATAAAATTTGCCGACAATCTAAAAAGGCTGCTTACAACAAAGTTTTGCAGAAATATGATGCCCAGAATAACAATAATTGGAGAAAAGTCTATACCGCCAAAATCAAAGGGTAATTTTGCACGGATGCGATACAGTACGGGTTCGGTAACATTGTGAATAAAACGAACGATCGGATTATAAGGGTCGGGATTCACCCAGGAAAGTACTGCCCGTGCTATAACAATCCACATGTAAAAGTGAAGAACATAGTGAAGAATCACTGCAACAGCCTTTAATAAATTGCCAATGATAAACATATAAACAATGATCTTTCGATTCTTGTGTTAATTTTTTAATCAATCGATTTACTAATTTGAAAATTAATTATATATTAATAATAAGTCAAGATATTTCAGGCAAAATCATTGACATAGTAAACATTCAAACGATAAAAGTACATTTTATTGATAATTTAGCCGTTCAAATCCGTCCGGTTTTTAAGCAATTGACATGCAAAAAAACCGGATTAAATAATTATACATACATAATTAAGGGGGAATAAAATTCATGTTGAAAAACAAAAAAATCAGCCTAATCGGAACAGGAAATATGGGAGAAGCTCTTTTAAGCGGGCTCATTTCTTCGGGGGCATCCGATCCCAAAAATATTATTTGCACGGATATTCGTGAAAATAGGCTAAAATCCATCCAGGAAAAATACGGCGTCCATACCACAGCAGATAACATCAAAGCGGTAGAGGCTTCAGAAATTATTATCTATGCGGTCAAACCTCAGATCATTGCGTCAGTATTGAGGGAAACAGCGTCCTGCCTGGACATGTCCAAGCTCATCATATCTATTGCCGCCGGTGTTCCTCTGGCCGCCATAGAGTCGTGTCTGAACAAAAAATTGCGTCTTATCCGGGTGATGCCCAACATCGCGGCCTTCGTTAAGGAGAGTGCTTCGGTTATCGCAGCCGGAGGAAATGCCACTGAAGAAGACATTAAACTTTCTCTGGCTATTTTCGACTCCATGGGGAGAAGCATTTTTCTTAAAGAAAATATTCTTATGGATGCAATTACCGGCTTAAGCGGCAGCGGGCCCGCCTATATCTTTTTAATTGTCGAGGCCATGGCTGATGCCGGAGTAAAGATGGGTCTATCAAGGGAAGATGCTCTTTTTCTTTCATCTCAAACGGTTTTAGGCGCAGCAAAATTATTGATTGAAACAAAAGAACATCCCGGCAGGTTAAAGGACATGGTTACCTCTCCCGGTGGAACAGCTATCGCCGGCATTCATACTTTGGAAAAAGGCGGACTTCGAACTACTCTTATTAACGCCGTGGAGGTAGCTACAAAACGATCCAAAGAGCTGGGTGAAATTATGATCAAAAATTTTTCAAATGGACAATAGATCAGTATAAGATAAGAGGTTGACATAATGGCAGAATATAAAATGGAATCGCTCAAGACATTTAATTATGATAGGCCGGTTATTGAAAAGGGTTATGCAAACCAGACCCTTTGTATAGACATTTCTGATGGTGTCATTTCCATTAAGCCGGTTACTGAAAAAATGAAAAACGTCTTTATCGGCGGCAAAGGTTTTGATCTCTGGCTTCTATGGAATGCTGTCCACAGCACAACAAAATGGAATGATCCTGAAAACGCAATATGTATCGCGTCCGGTCCTATGGGCGGGACACCCGTATATCCCGGTTCCGGCAAAAGTATCGTTACCACCATTTCTCCGTTAACAGGGTCCGTGATAGACTCTAATGTGGGAGGTTATTTTGGTCCTTATCTTAAGTTTTCCGGATTTGATGCCCTGGAAGTTATGGGAAAAACATCAAGAGATATTGTAATTTTTATTGATGGCATTGATGAGAAGGTTCAGATCTTCAAGACGTCAGGATTGCCGGATGATTCCTATACTCTTTCTGCGATATTAACAGAACATTTCGCCAAAGGGAGACCGCGTAATATTTCTGTAGTCTCCACCGGACCGGGCGCCAAAAACACACGGATGGGATGTCTGAACTTTACCTGGTATGATCTCAAACGAAAGCGTGCCAGATATAAACAGGCAGGACGCGGGGGTATCGGCGGTGTTTTTGCTGATAAGGGTATCAAAGCAATTGTGGCACGCTGGGACACGGTCACGACCAAGACAAACAATCCTGCAAATGCGAATACATTAAAAGAAGTTGGGAGAAAGCACTCCAGGGAAGTTGTCGAACTCGATCCCAAACAAAACCAGATGGCACAAATCGGAACCACCCACCTTGTTCCGATTATGAATGACTTTGATCTGCTGCCGACCCATAATTTCCAGTACGGGCGGCATTCAGAGGCTGACAATATTGGCCAGGAGGTTTTCAGACGCATATTTGATCCTGGCTATGATGGATGCTGGATGGGATGCACACTTGCCTGCTCACATGGTGTCAAAGACTTTGTTCCTCTCACGGGTCCATACAAAGGGATCAAAGTTTTTGTAGATGGTCCCGAATATGAAACCATAGCCGGCTGTGGCTCAAACCTGGGTATTTTTGACCCGCATACGATTATTGAAATGAATTTTTACTGTGACACCTATGGCCTCGATACCATTTCAGTAGGTACCTCCACGGCTTTTGCCATGGAGTGCTTTGAGATGGGCCTGATAAACGAAAGCCATACCCACGGAATGAACCTTTCATTCGGCAATCGGTCGGCCGCACTTGAGGTTGTTCATCAAATGGCCCGAGGAGAGGGTTTTGGACAAATTATAGGCAGGGGAGTTCGCCAAATGAAAATAATTTTTTTCAGAGACTATGGCGCAGACCCCGATCTTATGCAGGATATCGGTATGGAGGCAAAGGGCCTGGAGTTCTCCGAGTATATTACCAAAGAATCACTTGCCCAGCAGGGGGGGTACGGTCTTGCGCTTAAAGGCCCGCAGCATGACGAGGCATGGTTGATTTTTCTTGATATGGTTCATAATTTTATGCCGACTTTTGAACAGAAAGCAGAGGCGCTGCACTGGTTTCCCATGTTCCGAACATGGTTTGGTTTATGTGGACTGTGCAAACTCCCCTGGAATGATGTTGTACCTGAAGATAATAAGGACACGCCGGAGCCTGCGAAGGTTATGAAACACGTAGAGTGGTATGCAGATTATTATACGGCGGTTACCGGGAGGCAGACAACCGCTGACGGTCTTATCCGAATGAGTGAGGCGGTTTACAATTTCCAGCGTATTTTCAACCTTAAAATGGGTTTTGGGCAACGGGAGCATGATAATATTCCCTATCGTGCGGTGGGGCCGGTAAAAGCCGTTGAATACGAATCACGGGCCGAGCGTTACGACAAACAGCTTGTTGAAAAGCATAACGTCGATATCACCGGAAAGACTACGGAAGAAAAAATAGCGCTGTTGCGTGAGTTTCGCGAAAAGCTTTATGAAAAACTAAAAGATGCGGTATATAAACGCCGAGGATGGACCAACAACGGAATCCCGACGGTGGAAACCGTGAAGCGGCTGGGTATTGATTTTCCCGAGGTTCTGGAATTGCTCAGAGCCCACGGTGTTGAATCATGATCAAGGTAAATGGGAAAAAGCATTCCTGGTACGAGGGAATGACAATTAAAGATCTTCTTAATAATTTTAACAAATCCCATCTTTATGCGGTTGTACGCATCAATGATAAACACATCTCCAGGCCTTATTTTGAAAAAACCCTGATTCCCGATAATTCAGAAGTGTTTTTGATACCCATGATTGCAGGAGGGTAACCAAGTAAAAACATGTTTACCGAAGCAGTATCATTTCCTGCAGCCTTTACAGCGGGGATTCTCTCTTTCTTATCACCGTGTGTACTACCGCTTATACCCGCATATTTTACCTTTATTACGGGTTTTTCCCTGGAAGAATTGACTGAAAACCGTAATTCGGAAATAAGAAAAAAAGTCTTTCTTTCAACCGTTTTATTTGTTTCCGGGTTCTCCCTGATCTTTATCCTGATGGGCGCATCCGCCTCTTACCTCGGGGGCTTAATTTATAACTATCGAGAAACAATAAGAATTATCGGCGGTATTTTGATTATCCTTATGGGTGTCCATTTAACCGGTATCATCCGTATCCCCGGTCTGGATGTTGAAAAACGGATTAATATAGAAAAAAAGCCCTTACATTTTTTAGGAATCGTTATTATCGGTATGGCGTTTGGAGCCGGCTGGAGTCCTTGTATCGGTCCTCTGCTGGGATCGATTCTTATCATTGCCGGCAGTCAGGAAACCGTCTGGCAAGGGATTGTGCTTCTTGCCATCTATTCCGCCGGACTGGCACTACCTTTTATTATCATCTCCGTTTTTATCAACCTCCTTCTGATAGTTATTAAAAAGGCTTCCCGTGTCTTACAATACGTCAACACAGCCGCGGGTATTCTGCTGATTATTGTGGGGCTGATTCTTGTGACTAATAAGCTGTATGTGTTAATCGGCTAACCCGAATTGTCATGAAGAATTTATCTATTTTGAAAACCGGCGGGAATATCTTCTGATCAGGCGGATTGTTGTGGAAATAATGACACCTCCGCTCATTACCACAAGAAGAACAGGTGCCCAAACATGCTCATGATACGCTATGTTTTCGCGTGCAGCCGAAATACCTGCAAAACCAAATAAGAACACAAGGAACATGAAAAAAAATACAATATAACATGCCGCTTCAGAGTCATACCAGGGAACGATTACCTTTCTAAATAGAGGATTTTGATCAATACGCATAATTGTACGAGTTTAAAGCGTTAGTCCGAGACCTTTGCAAAACGCCCCCTTTTGGGCAAAACTTTTTTTATTGCCACTAAGACACGAAGTAAGATTAATAAATTTATCCTTCGTGTCTTTGTGGCAAATATTTTTTGGTTTCGGTTTGTCCGGGTCTGATATTATTACCCGCATTTGGTAAAGCCGCAGAAATGACACATCATACAGCCCTCTTCAAAGCTGATTGTATTCCCACATTCCGGGCAGATTTCTCCAAGCAGGCTGTTACCATATCTGCGTTTTTTATAAGATCCGTCTTTCATATACCTTTTCTCAAGGACCCTGCCAATTGCATCCGGTATTGACAAAACCAGGCCGCCTTCTTGAAAAACAGGATGTTCTCCGCCGATACCTTTTAGTTGTTCTACAACTTTTTCTACGTGCACCCCGGATCTGAAGGCCAGCGAAACCAGTCTGCCGATGGCTTCAGTTTTGGCTGTGGTGGATCGTCCGGATTTGCCGATTGTGGCAAACACCTCAAAGGGCTGACCTTCATATTCGGTTACAGTGACATAAAGCTGGCCATATCCTGTATTCATCTTGGAAGTGAACCCTTCAAGTATTTCGGGGCGTTCTTTGACCGTGGCAATAGAAGTGTCAGCAAGTTTGTCCGTTGCGGCAATGGAAAGCACCTGATTTTCCTTGCTCCCGTCCCTGTATATGGTAACTCCTTTGCAATCCAGCTCATAAGCCAGATTATAGATCTTTAATACATCGTCCACGGTGGCGTCACTGGGCAGGTTGACCGTCTTAGAAACCGCATTGTCGGTGTGCTTCTGAAAGGCGGCCTGCATCCGGATGTGCCATTCGGGAGATATATCATGGGCAGTTACAAAGACCTTGCGAACATCCTCCGGTATTTCTTCTATGTGCTGGATACCCCCTTCAAGGGCAATGGTATCCAGCAACTCAGAACTATAAAACCCTTTTTCTTTAGCCACGTTTTCAAAGTATGGATTTACCTCTAATAATTTGTCATTATCCATAACGTTTCTAACAAAACTCAATGCAAAAAGCGGTTCCACGCCGCTGGAACAGTTCGCAATTATACTCAATGTGCCGGTCGGTGCAATGGTGGTTGAGGAGGCATTTCGATAGGTGCATCCTTTTTGATTTTGAAAAATGCTCTTATCAAAATTTTTAAAAACCCCTCTTTTTTCAGCCAGACATTTTGAGGCTTCGTGGGATTCTTTTTGAATGAAACCCATCACTTCTTCGGCTATTTCAAAGGCCCTTTCCGAGTTATAAGGAATTTTCAATTGATAAAGCAAATCTGCAAAACCCATAACCCCTAAACCAATTTTACGATTACCTCTAACCATTTCGTCGATTTCAGCAAGGGGGTATTTGGACATATCAATAGTATTGTCCAAAAAGCGGACACTCCAAAATACGATATCCTTTAAGGCCTTGTAGTCGACGGCCGGTTCCCCGTCAGTATACGTGACGAATTTGGCCAGATTGATGGAGCCCAAGTTGCATGCTTCCATTGGAAGCAACGGTTGTTCTCCACAAGGATTGGTGCTCTCTATTTCTCCCAATGAAGGGGTTGGATTATCCCTGTTAAGTCTGTCTAAGAAAATAACGCCGGGATCTCCGTTTTTCCAGGCCTGTTTCACCAACGCCTGGTAAAGTTCTGCGGCATTCAGCTCTCCGACCTTTTTATTTTCACGGGGGTCTATCAAGTCGTAGTTGCTATCATTTGCAACCGCTTTCATGAACACATCCGTGACACCGACCGAAATATTAAAGTTATTCAGTTCGTTATTATTTTTCTTGCTGTAAATGAAATCCATGATATCCGGATGATCCACCCTTAAAATGGCCATGTTGGCCCCTCGGCGAGTCCCTCCCTGTTTGACCTGTTCTGTTGCCGTGTTAAAGATTTTCATAAACGAAACCGGTCCGGAGGCAATTCCGCCGGTTGTTCCCACTCTGCTGTCTTTGGGTCGCAGACGTGAAAAGGAAAAACCGGTTCCGCCGCCCGATTTATGGATAATGGCGGCATTTTTTAAAGAATCAAAAATCCCATCCATGCTGTCCTCAATGGGAAGAACAAAACAGGCTGCCAGTTGACCCAGTCTGCGTCCCGCATTCATCAGCGTCGGTGAATTTGGCAGAAATTTAAGCTCCGTCATCATATTGTAAAAAATGTTTTCCATTTTTTTCACATCGGCATCGCTGCCATAGTTTTTTTCGGCCTTTGCGATGTGCCGGGCCACCCTTTTGAACATTCTTTCCGAAGTCTCAACAACCCTGCCTTTGTTGTCCTTTTTAAGATATCTTCTTTTCAATACATTTTTTGCATTTTCTGAAAGTTTCAGACCATTTTTTACAAACATGGACTTATCCAGGCGAATGGGCGAGATATTTTTGAGTCCGTATTCCAGCAATTTGGTCTGAATAATTTTATCTATGACCGGCATGGTAATGGTATGATTTTTCATACTGTCGATTTCTTCTCGCAGAAATCGGCTGATATCCATGGCCTGGTTGGTTTCAATGGGGTTTTCTTTAGTAAGGCTGTCTGAAAACAGATGATCATCCCACTTGTAGTTCGTTAAATCGAAATTTCCCTGTTCCGTAACTAAAATTTTACTTTTTGAACCCATTGCCCTTCTCCTGTATGGCTATTATCAGAATCTTGTGGAATTTATCTTGATCAATACCATTTGTATAAAAATATGCAAATAAATTATTTTGCCGGAATTAAAGAGGCCCGGCCCAAAGGACCCTGTTTTCGGGAGAGACCTTTGAAAATTGAGTATTTTTCAAAGGTCTCAGTATCAAAAATAAAAACAAACCTACCAGAACGAACAACCTTCTGTAAGTAGGTCTGTCAAAAAGTGTGACTCTTATCAGAGAATATGTTAAGTTTAATAAGGCGGTTAATAAAAATCACACGACTTTTTTATTCCTGTCATAAACGTATGGTTCTTTATTTCATGGAATATATTGTATGTCAAGAAAAAAATAACACAATATATGGGATTTTAATAAAGAGAGAGTGAAAATGAATATCCTGATCAAAATCGTTACAGTGACACTCTTTTTATATCTTGTCTATTGCGGTTTTCTTTTTGTGATGCAGCGGCAAATGCTGTTTCCTCGTTATCTTGTAGAACTCCCTTATAATAATGAAAATATCTTCGGTTTGGAAAAGATCTGGGTGACCACAAGTTTCGGAAAAATCGAAACATGGTTTCTCCCGCAAACTTCCGGCAGTGTCACAAAACCGGCGGCGGCGGTTATTTTTGCCCACGGCAACGGTGAACTTATCGACTTCTGGCCACATGAACTTAAAAAGCTGACTCATCTGGGCATAGGGGTATTACTTGTAGAGTATCCCGGATATGGGAGATCAAAGGGTTCTCCCAGTCAAAAAAACATCACCGAAGCATTTATCCGTGCTTATGACGTGCTCGTTGCGCGACCGGATGTCGATCCCTCCAGAATCGTCCTTTTCGGACGCTCCTTAGGGGGCGGCGCGGTTTGCACACTTGCTGCTCATCGGCCTTCGGCGGCGCTTATTTTGATGTCGTCATTTGTCAGCGTCCGTTCGTTTGCATCAAAATATCTGGTTCCCGGTTTTCTTATCAGAGACCCTTTCGATAATCTTGCGATTGTCCGAGCTTATCATGGCCCCATTCTTGTTGTCCACGGCAAATTCGACGATGTCATTCCCTATAAGCATGGAACCACTCTCTATCAGGCAGCCCGGCGCGGTCAACTCATATCCTGCGACAGCGGACATAACGACTGCCCCCCAAGTTGGGACACCTTCTGGCGCGATATTGAAACATTTCTACATGATTCCGGTCTTATTAAACCTTCTCGGGGAGCTCTAGTGAAATAGATCAGACCTGTGGAATTTCTTTTTTTTGAATCATAAATTGAAATAATTGTGTGATCTGCTATATCATGTCCAAAAAATTCGTGTGATATCTTTTTTCAATAAGGGCAAATCCATTTTACATGGTTTGCTTTTTTGCGGATTTGATGATATATGCAATCAGTGCAAATTGATTTTGGGTTGATATTGGCAAAAAATATCAGGTTTAAAACGCACGATCTTTATGAGATACTCTCAATATATCAAAAGTTTGAAGGCTGAAAGGCGTACCACAATATATGGTATCCGCTTTTTTTATTTCAATTGAGGAATATTGGTCGAATCTCACGTTGTTTTTTTGATTTGAACCACTGGGCACCATCAAGGAGTGTGCACTCTTTCACAATTCAAGAATCATGCAAGTATCATGAAACCACAAACCTTGCCATACAGAGCCGTCTCTGATATTGTTCGCGTAACATTTCGTTTTTGCACGTTTAAATGCATATCCCCCATTTTTTTAGAAATAACAAATAATTAGCTTGCTTGCTTTCTAAATAAAGATTATATATTTAATCAATTAAGTCCTGTTTAATCTGCGGGACGGTTTCTCTCTGAAGGAACAATCCATTTGTCAAAGTGGCACCCTCCAGTTTGCGACGTTGAAAATTTTTAAGAAAGGAGGATGTTGTCATGACCAATGGAACTGTTAAGTGGTTTAACGACCGAAAAGGGTTCGGATTCATTGAGCAGGAAGACGGAGCGGATGTGTTTGTTCATCATTCAGCAATCAATGCAGACGGTTTTAAATCCCTCAATGAAGGCGACCGAGTTTCCTTTGATATAGAGCAAGGACAAAAAGGTCCTGCCGCTGCAAATGTCACTGTGATCTAACCTTATGTTCTGAGTAAAAAGGGCATTCCTTCTAATATTGAGGGGATGCCCTTTTGTTTGGTTTGAATTTATGCCTTCACAATTCGCTATCATCAGACCTTAAACCTCAAAAAAGTCCGCTCATAGATCCTTTTCTTGTTGTCATTATCAAAAATAACAGCCAAGGAGGTAACAAATTGGCAAGATCAAATCATCAATTTAAGAAACGTCAAAAAGAATTAGCAAGGAAGAAAAAGAAAGAACAAAAGAGACAACGCAAGATAGATCAAAAAACCGATGAATCTGAAATTCAACAGGACCAAACCCAGAAGACAATAGAACCCCCAGAAACAACATGAATTTATAAAGTTGATACTCTCGGCTACCCCCAACCCTTCAGGAAAATCGACATATGAAGAAACACCAGAGAGAAGCGATTCTAATATCGTTTTTAAATGAAAAGGAAAAATATAAAAAACTCGCAGAATATATTGTTCAGCTGATCCAAGACGATCTTTCGTCACCGAAAGAAAGTCTGCATACAATTTTATATCGCATCAAAGATGAATTATGATGTAATAAATGCTTTGAATTTTGCCATTTTCTACGAACTCCAAGGCAAAAGAGTCGCACAAGAAGGATTGAGGGTTGTTTTAAGATGGAGAAAAGATCGCTTAATTTGATAGCATCCGATGCCATGCTTTAGCCCTCCATGACATCTTTTAAAAATCAACAAAATTCCTTATTGATCGTTTCAAATACACCTTGTATGATTCATATAAACCAATCAAGGAATATGATATGCGAACTATATATTTATTAAGACAAACATCGCCGTCGTCGTTGTGGGCGACATCTTTTGGAAGGAAAATGCGACCATGACTGATAACCGGATGGATCAGATATCGGTTTTTGCAAACAAATTGAAAGGGCGATTCAGGTTTTCCCAGCTTAATTTCATGAATGGATATTTATTGGATAAAACAATTTTTTAAAACGAAAAGAGGCCAAAATGGGAGACAAGGGAAAAAAAGATAAAGGCAAACGCGAAGAACAGAAAAAAGGTAAGCACACACTAAAGGAGAAACGGAAGCAAAAAAAAAGATAAAATGAAATCGATTTGGGCAAATGGAAGATAAACGTAAAACAAAAGGGTAGCGGTTATGACATCTGTTATTAAATATTATGAGGGAATCAGCTCGGTTGCCGTAATCGGCAACTATCTGCCCCGCCAGTGCGGTATCGCAACCTTCACCACGGATCTGGTCGAGGCCTTATCAGCGGAAGCCCCCGATATTTACTGCTGGGCGGCGGCCATGAACGACAAGCCCGAGGGATATGCATACCCTGAAAAAGTGCGCTTTGAGATCAACCAGAACAAATTGAGCGATTACAGCATCGCGTCTCAATTTCTCAATATCAGTCAGACGGATATTGTCTGCGTGCAGCATGAATACGGTATTTTCGGCGGTCCGGCCGGCAGCCACCTGCTGAAACTATTGAGTAATCTGCGCATGCCGGTGGTGACCACGTTACACACGGTTTTGAAGGACCCCGCGCCGGAATATCGTGCCGTCATGTGCAAGCTATCCGATCTGTCCGACAAACTGGTGGTGATGAGCCGTAAGGCATCTGACTTCCTCAAAGATATCTATGCCGTGCCCGAGGATAAAATTGTCTTTATCCATCACGGCATTCCGGATACGCCGTTTATTGATCCCAGCTTCTACAAAGACAAGTTCGGCGTGGAAGGCAAAAAGGTGCTGCTCACATTCGGCTTGCTTTCCTCAAATAAGGGCATCGAAAATGTGTTGGAAGCGCTTCCGGCGGTCATCAAAAAACACCCTGATGTGGTCTATATTATCCTGGGTGCAACACACCCGCATATTTTAAAATTGCATGGGGATGCATACCGTATCATGCTGCAGCAGCTCGTGCACAAACTCGATGTCAGCGAGCATGTCATTTTTCAAAATCGTTTTGTTGAACTAAAAGAGTTATGTGAGTTTCTCGGCATCGCCGATATCTACGTAACCCCTTATCTTGAAGAAGCCCAGATTACCTCCGGGACCCTT
>JBARSG010000222.1:0-1770 GCA_049644625.1 Desulfobacterales bacterium
GACAGCACAAGCATACATTGAATATTTAGAAAGGAATCTATGAACCGACAACCTGAAATAATCAAGCTCGATCAAATCGGTGATGTCATTGCAGAAAATCTAAAGCAAAAAGATATAATTAACTGCTATGTGGGGTCTAATGCAGCTGTGCCTACTGCATCAATTGAGGCGTTGACCGAAACAATAAAATCAAACAAACTGAAGCTGCCTTTTTTTAAAATGATACACCTTTTACTGCAGGGGCCTGTGCCTTATGTGGAAAAGGGGCTGCAGGATCGTGTGATGACCTATTCAATCTTTTCCGCAGGTGAGGTCAGAAAGGCTGCCAATGAAGGGCGTGCATTTTATCTTCCCTGTACACTGGCTCATATAGACAATTTAATCGGAAAGGATCGTAAATATGAGCCGGATATCGTTTTAATGAAAGTTCGACAAAACAAATATACCGGCGAATACAGCCTGGGCCTTTCAGTGGAAGCTCTCCACACGGCTATAGACCATGCTAAAGTTGTAATTGCCGAACTGGACGGCAGCATGCCGTTTACCCAGGGGCAAAGCATTGTGGACGCTCAATCGATTGATTATCTCATTGATGAAAATATCAAACCGGTTTATGCGTTTTCCCCACCCGATTTTGACAATCTGCCCAACGATGAGAAAAGAATCGGAGAACTCATCACAGAACATTTTATCAAAGATGGAATTACCCTTCAGGTGGGTATTGGGAAAATACCGGATGCTGTTGTAGGTACCATTAAAGATGCCGGGTATAAAGATCTGGGCATACAGACTGAGATCTATGGTGACGGGCTAATGTACCTGCAAAAAATGGGTATTGTGACTAATCGCAGAAAAAAGGCGAATCTGGGATACAGTACAACCAGCTTAATCATGGGTTCCAGCGAGTTATATGATTTTGTTCACATGCGAACCGGTGTCCAGATGCGGCCATCTTCCTATACGAATTCAGCGGAAATCATACAAAAAAACAGTCCCTTTATTTCTGTAAATACTGCAATAGGCGTTGATCTTTTCGGCAATGTCTGGGCCGATTTTGTCGATCCCCGGCGTTATTACAGTGGTGTTGGCGGACAGCCCGATTTCATCCGTGCAATTCATAATCCGTCCATAGGCACACCGATCATTGCAATAAAAAGTATTACAAATAAAGGGGAATCCAAAATCGTTAAAAGACACCCTCCCGGAATCAGCTTAACCGCTTCCGCCTATGATGGCGTGGTCGTGGTAACAGAGTACGGAATTGCCGACCTTCGCGGGCTGTCTTCGGGAAACAAAGCACTGGCCGTAGCCGGCATTGCACACCCTAATTTTCGCGATGATTTTCTTCGAGATGTTTACGAAGATCCATTATTTACAAAACCGGTCGGTTATTCTTTAGATAAAACACCATATGGAGTCACGATGTATAAAGGCAGCACAGGGATTGAAAACTGATTACTTCACTTAATTGACGGCTATTTTGCAATTCAAACATAATAAAGGCATAACATATGAACGAAAAGAAATTACTAGTGGTAGATGATGACAAATCTTATCTGAATGCTTTACAAAAGATTCTAACAAAGATGGGATATGCGGCTGAAGTTGCCGCCGGCTCTGAAGAGGCTTTAAAAATATTAGAAAAGGAAAATTTTCCACTTATAATAACAGATTTAGATATGCCGGGCATCGATGGTGTTGAACTGTGTAAACAAATAAAGGAAATTGACTCTAAGTCAATAGTTTACGCTTTGTCCGGATATATTACAG
>JBARSG010000223.1:0-13890 GCA_049644625.1 Desulfobacterales bacterium
ATATAATTCAAATATATACCACATCTAATTTCATGCCTTCCTTTAAGCTAATCTCAGATTTTACACCCAAAGGTGATCAGTCGAGCGCAATCCAAGCTATGAGCGAAAGGATTTTAGCCGACAAAAAGCACCATGTTCTCCTGGGGGTCACAGGATCCGGCAAAACGTTTACCATGGCACACGTCATTGCAAAACTTGAAAAACCTGCCCTTGTAATCGCTCCGAACAAAACTCTTGCCGCTCAGCTTTACAATGAGTTCAGAATGCTATTTCCGGAAAATGCTGTTGAATATTTCGTCAGCTATTATGACTACTACCAGCCTGAAGCATATATTCCATCAAGCGATACCTATATTCAGAAAGATTCCTCAATCAACGAGATGATTGACAAACTCCGCCATTCTGCAACGCGGTCGGTATTGTCCCGAAGAGATGTGATTGTTGTGGCCAGTGTGTCGTGTATATTCGGACTCGGCGCCCCAGAAGAATATCTGGATATGCGTGTTGATATTGAAAAAGATATGGAACTGGTTCGCGACAAACTCCTTTCAGATCTGGTCGCCATTCATTACGAGCGGAATGATATGGATTTTCACAGGGGAGTCTTCCGAGTTAGGGGCGACCGAGTTGAGATCTTTCCGGCCTACGAAGAAGACAGGGCGCTCCGTATCGATTTTTTCGGGGATGAGATAGAAGGTATTTCAGAAATTGACCCACTCAGAGGCATTGTTAAAAAACGTTTGAAACGGACTACCATATATCCTGCAAGCCATTATGTTACTGAAAAAAGTGTTCTGCAAAGAGCCACAGAGACGATTATTGCCGAATTAAAACAAAGGGTCGACTATTTCAGAGCTGAAAACAAGCTGATTGAAGCACAGCGAATTCAAGAACGAACGGATTTTGACCTTGAGATGATGCAGGAGCTTGGATACTGCAACGGAATCGAGAACTATTCGCGCCATTTAACACAGAGGGCGCCCGGCGAACCCCCACCCACTCTTCTCGATTATTTTCCCGACGATTTTTTGGTATTCATCGATGAAAGTCATATCGCCGTCCCCCAGCTTCGAGCAATGTATAAAGGGGATAGATCTCGCAAAGGAACTCTTGTTGAATATGGATTCAGGTTGCCGTCGGCTCTGGATAACAGGCCCTTGACGTTCCATGAGTTTGAGTCGAAAACATCACAGGCGGTTTATGTGTCGGCAACCCCTGCCGACTACGAGATTGAAAAGGCAAAAAACGAACTTGTGGAGCAAATCGTAAGGCCGACCGGTCTTATTGATCCTCTAATAGATATCAGAAAAGCTGAAAACCAGGTCGATGATCTTTTTGAGGAAATTCTGATACGTCGGAAAAGGGATGAAAGGGTTCTGGTAACCACCCTTACAAAGCGTATGGCGGAAGATCTTACAGAATATTATTCCGATTTGGGAGTAAGGGTGCGGTATCTTCATGCCGACATCGGCACATTGGAGCGGATGGATATTATTCACGATCTCAGAAAGGGCAAATTTGATGTCCTCATCGGTATTAATCTTCTTCGAGAAGGGCTGGACATTCCAGAGGTTTCCCTTGTGGCCATACTCGATGCAGACAAGGAGGGCTTCCTACGCTCTAAAAGATCACTGATTCAGACCTGCGGCCGTGCTTCCCGAAATGTCCGGGGCCAGGTCATCATGTATGCCGATGTTGTGACACGATCCATGAAGCAAGCCATAGATGAGACTGACCGGCGACGGAAAATTCAAAAATCTTATAATAAAAAGTATTCAATTACACCGGAAAGCATAAAAAAAGATATCACGTCAATATTTGCCGAAATGTATGAACAGAAAGATGAACCGGCAGACAGGGTGTCGGAAGCCGTGGCCCCATATGATTCTTTAGAAAATTTAGATGACATCATTAAAAATTTGGAAGAAAAAATGGAGCAGGCGGCAAAAGAGCTTGCCTTTGAAAGGGCTTCAGAACTGCGAGATCAGATTAAAGCGATAAAAAAGATGATTGTGTTTGAACTGTAACCGAAAGTAATCCAATGACAACTGAGTTGAAATCCAGCAAGGCGCAACCCGCATCACGGATTCAGGACAAATTGGCCATGGTTAGCTCCGGGCCGGGTGTCTATGTTATGAAAGATATCGAGGACAGGGTGATTTATGTGGGTAAAGCCCGGAACCTGAAAAAGCGACTGGCATCATACTTTTCAAGATCCCGGACCGGCCTTTTGCACCCGGACATTAAAACAGGAATTCTGGTTAAGAAAATATCATATTTTGAGACCATTATTACCGGCACCGAGAAAGAAGCTCTGATTCTTGAATCCAACCTTATTAAACGGTACCGACCCCGCTATAATGTTATATTAAAAGATGATAAACGGTATCCTTGTTTGCGCTTGAACTTAACAAATCCCTATCCCAACCTTACCGTTGTCAGAAAAATAAAAAAAGACGGGGATCTCTATTTTGGTCCCTTTGTATCTTCTGCTGCTGTTCGAGAAACGCTCAAAATAATCTATAAGACGTTCAAGCTTCGAAAGTGTAAAACAAAAGATTTTAAAAACCGGTCACGGCCATGCATTAATTACCAGATGGAAGCATGTCTTGCACCCTGCTGTCTTGATGTGGACAAAAACAGATACGACGAAATCGTAAAAGAGGTAATCCTCTTTTTGAATGGGAAAACCCCCGATCTTATTCAAAAAATAAAAAAAAAGATGATATCGGCCGCAAATAAGCAAGACTATGAAAAGGCGGCAGTTCTCAGGGACAAGATGTTTGCACTTGAAGAAGTCATTGAAAAGCAAGTGGCGGTCACAAATGATTTTAAGGATCGGGATGTAATAGGCATTGCCGGGTCTCATGAACACTCTATGATTACAGTCCTTTTTGTTCGCAATGGATTTTTATTGGGGACAAGGCATTTCAATTTTTCAGAGATCATGTCAACCGAGGAGGAAATGATCGGAGCATTTATCCGGCAATATTATGAAAAAGCCCCCTTTGTTCCCAAAGAGGTTCTTATCCCCACTCAACTTGAAGACGCATCTTTGCTGGAAGAACTTTTGAGCAGCATTAAGGGGAAGAAAGTGAGTATTCTGGGACCGAAAAAGGGTGAAAAACTCCGTCTGGTTAAGTTGGCATCCCGGAACGCAGAAAACAGTTTAAAGGAATTTAAGGCTTCTGCCGCGACCGACATGGAGATTCTTATTCATCTACGGAAACGACTGAAAATGGATAAAACACCCGAGCGAATTGAGTGCTTTGACATTTCCAGCATTTCGGGAACAGAGGCTGTGGCCGGAATGGTTGTATTTGAAAAGGGTAAGCCGAACAAATCATTATACAGAAAATACAGGCTAAAATCGGTTGACGCACAAGACGATTATTCCTGCATGGCTGAAGTCCTGAAAAGACGGTATGGTAACGGCGAAAAATCAAAGCCGTATCCTGATATTCTGATGGTGGACGGTGGTAAAGGACAGCTCAATATTGCGGTATCGGTAATAGAGTCGTTGAAACTGGAGCAAACATTTCAAATCATCAGCATTGCAAAGAAAAATGAGAGCAAAGGGGAAACACAAGATAAGATCTATAAACCCGGACAGGTTAATCCGGTAAATATGGGGAGGGGAGGGAAACCTCTCCTTTTTTTAGAAAGAATAAGGGACAAATCCCATGGTTTCGCTATATCATTTCATCGTAAGCGTCGCGGAAAGCGGTTTATCCGTTCTGCTCTTGACTCGATTCCGGGCGTGGGCAAAAAAAGAAAAGCAACGCTGTTAATCCATTTTAAAAGCATTAAAAAGATCCGGGCAGCAAGACTCGAAGAACTTAGCGCACTGCCCGGAATTAATCGTAATGTTGCAAAATCAGTAAAGAAAGCACTCAACCCGAATTCCTAACCCGGCTAAACCGGTATCTGTCTATGCCAGTTTTTTCAATGCTTCCTTGAGTTCTCTGACTGCGTCGGCCGATTTCTCAAGGGCGGCCTTTTCTTCAACCGTGAGGGTAATTTCAATGATTTCCTCCACACCGTTTGCGCCAAGTTTTACAGGCACGCCGATAAAAAGTTCGTTAAATCCATATTCACCCTCAAGGTATGCGGCACATGGCAGGATTTTCTTTTTGTCTTTGAGAATAGATTCGGCCATTTCCACCGCGGCTGAGGCCGGTGCATAAAAGGCGCTGCCTGTTTTAAGAAGTCCGACAATTTCGGCTCCGCCATTGGCGGTTCTTTCCACCAAAGCGTCAATTCTTTCTTTTGGCAGCAGTTCTGTAATAGGTATGCCTGCTACAGTTGAATAGCGAGGTAACGGCACCATGGTATCGCCATGCCCGCCAAGAACAAATGCAGTTGTATTTTCCACGGAAACATTGAGTTCCATGGCAATAAAAGATCTGAAACGGGCTGAGTCGAGCACCCCGGCCATGCCAACAACCCTGTTTTTTGGGAAGCCGCTGGTCTCATAAGCAACGTGACACATAGCATCAAGAGGATTGCTAACAACGATAATTACAGCTTCAGGAGATTGTTTTGCGACCTCTTTGGTAACACTATTCATGATTCCCGCATTGATATTGAGAAGGTCGTCCCGGCTCATCCCCGGCTTTCTGGGTATGCCGGCGGTAATAATAACGATATCTGAGTCTGCTGAAGCTGCATAATCGTTTGACCCGGTTAGACGGGCGTCATGCTTTTCAATAGGTGCGGCCTCTGCAAGGTCCAAGGCCTTACCCTGAGGAAGTCCTTCAATAATATCAATCAAGGCCACATCGCATAACTCTTTTTCCGCCAGTCTTTGAGCCGCGGTTGCCCCCACATTGCCGGCACCGATTACGGTAACTTTTTTGTCCATATTGAACTCCTTTTATTAATGAATTATTATATGACGGTCTCCTAAAAAGTCCAACTTCTGCGTTGTGCTGCATTTCGCAATCATTCAACGTACAATAAGTACGCCTCATGATCACAAAATTTGCACGCCTTGAATTTGAACTTTTTACGAAACCGTCTAAATCGGACTTTTTACGAGTTCATCATTATATTAATGGTGGTTTTAAGAAGATAAAAAAGAAAAAGTTGTTAATTTTGTTAACATAAAACCGATTATTGTCAATATATTTATAAGAAAATCTTTTATTTCTTGTTATTGACATGAATGGTTAAGCAGTATAAAAATTTTAAAATGATAAATCAGGGTTGAAGGTTCGCATGAATATAACAAAAAAGATTAAAATGCTATTGCAGGAAGCAGAACTTTATCATGCCCAGGGCCTGTTGAATGAGGCTATGGAAAAATATAACGATGCAACAAAACTGATCCGGAGCAATGAACGGCTAAAGGGCAAACAAAACCTGATAAAGGGAATTTCAAAAAAAATTCTCGCCTTAAAAAACGATATAATCAAGATTGAAATGGCACCGAAAAAACCTGAAGTCTCCGCAAAGATTCAGAACCTGATAAAAAAAATGGTTTCATTTTCACCGGACAAGAACGAAGATTTAAAAGCTCTTGACGGCGCCATAGCCCTGGCAAAGTTCGGACAGTTAAAAAGAGCCATATCAGAATTTAACGAACTCATAAAAAAAGATTCACTGCGTGTTGTTGCTGCCAAGAGCATGCTAAGGTGTCTTATGGCGCTTTCATCACTGGATGAGGCTGTTGCTCAGTATGAGCAATGGATTTCAGATGATAGATTTTCAACGATTCAGATGGATAAATTACATGTTTTTCTTGAAAATATTCTAAAAAAAGAGGGCATTGAAAAAAAGCTTCCAAGGCGAAAAGCACCAAAAGACAACACCGGTGTGATTTGGGTTAAAGGGCCTGAAATCGAAGATGATGATGATACCCTTGATATCAACTCCATCGGGATAACCATTTATAGGGGGTCCCAAAAGGGGCAGGTCGTTGAATTTAAGGTAAGATTTCAATTAGGAAACGTGGTCAGTCTGCTTATTTCTATCAGGGACAAAGAGTTAATCGATATTTTTAAAGTTGGGGATCTGATTAATGATATTCAATATTATTCAACCGCTGCTCTATTTAAGGCTTCCGGTCTGGTTTTATCGGTAAAAAAAATTAAAATCGGTCCCTTGAGGGGTGATTATTGCGTGGATATTAAAATTGTATTAGACCAACCCTAATATTGACATCTCGGAAATTCCATAACCGTTTAAAATAACAAGTTTCTTAATACCAAACTGTTTGCACCATCGGAATGGAAGAATGGAATGATGGAGCGCTGGGATATTGGGGCGAAGCCCCCAAGTTCATTTTTTTAAACACTGTCCCGGTTCTTTATTCAACACCGCGGTTACGTACCATGAAACAAGAAAGGCCTTGAATAATTTGAGAAATATTTGTAAACTAAACTTTTAGGATCATATTGGACTGGTTTAACATATCTTAATCTTTTGCTTGGGACTGATTATATATGGCTATTTTTAAATTAAAAAAAAGAGAGATAGAATGTAAAATCGTATATTACGGACCTGGAAGATCCGGAAAAACCACTAACATGGAATATATCTACAAAACATATAAGAAACAGGTTGTCGGCGAGATGGTCTCGGTTGACACAGAGGGTGACCGAACGCTTTTTTTCGATTTTCTTCCCATGGGGTTGGGACAAATAAAAGGTTTTGATATCAGACTTCAGGTTTATACTGTTCCCGGTCAGGTTCAATACAGATCCACCAGAAAACTGGTTTTAAAGGGCGTGGACGGGGTAATTTTTGTTGCCGATTCGCTGGCGGTCAGACGTGAGAAAAACATGCTTTCCTTAAAGGATCTGCAGCATAATTTGAAAGAATACGGTATTAGCATCTTAAAGATTCCACTTGTTATGCAGCATAACAAAAGGGATCTTGCAGAGCAGGGCGTTCCGGTAATGTCCATAGAACAGATGGAAAGAGATTTAAACAGACAGCTCAAGGTTCCCTCTTTTTCAGCCAGTGCTATTACCGGTGACGGTGTTGGTGCAACCTTAAAAGAATGTCTTAAGTTGACATTATTGTCATTAAAAAAACAAATCAAATCGGGGTAGAAGATCCATGGGTGATTTTGTTCTGGCAGGCAATCTTAATTTTTTAAGCCTGGGGGATATCTTGCAACTCCTCGGTTCAAATGCCAGCACCGGGGTTTTGCGCATTACCAGCAGGTATGCCCAAGATTTGGGTTTAATATATTTTCATAACGGAAACCCTGTTAATGCTTCAGTCGGATCATTGGCCGGTCTTGATGCCGTCAATTCACTTTTTGGATGGCTTGATGGAGAATTTGAATTCATTGAAGAAAAAGTTGATGGTGAAAATGTCATCAAAAAGAGCCGTATGCAAATTATTCTTGACTGCTTAAGAATGCTGGATGATGGACAGATTGAACAGCTCGGACCGGTAACATTTACAAAAAAGTCATTCCATCCTTCTGACAGTTTATCAAATCGGCCGATTATCAGAGGACCGCTTATCGATTACACGTACGTTGTTGATGAAGAAGAAGTCCATGCCGGCAAAAAAATCGTGGCAGAGGGAAAACATGGCGGCTGGTTATGGGTCATTCTTGAAGGCACTGCAGAAATTATTAGAGAAACCCCCCGGGGGCCTTTAAAACTACTCAGAATCGGTGAAGGAGCATTTATCGGAAGTATCGCCTCATTTTTATTATTAGAGGGGAGTGTTCGAAGTGCTGCGATCATGGCGGTTAACAATGTTCTGCTCGGTGTGCTCGATTTGCGACGACTTTCCGCCGATTTTTTGCGAATGTCCAATCAATTCAGAAGCCTTTCAATCAGTCTCGATAGAAGGTTAAAACAGGTAACCAATATGGCGGTTGATGTATATTTAAACAACACTAAAGTAGAAGAATTGATCAACAGCAAAGCTCAGGTGTTCACACAGGGTGAGAATGTGGAACGTTTATTCACAATTACAGAAGGTGAAGCTCATGTTGTCCGGAATACTGAAAATGGTTATGTCCCGCTGGCGAATCTTTATCAGGGCGATTTCTTTGGCCATGTTCCATTTCTTGATATTGGACAAGAACCTTACTCCGCTTCGGTTTTCGGATCAAAAGATCTCAAGATTAGCGAGATGGACCCTGACATTCTGAAGCAAGAATATAATCAGCTTTCGTCCACATTTAAAAATTTTATAGAACACCTTGCAAACTGCATATTAGTAACATCCATGTTGGCTTGTGAGTTTCGAAAAAACATCGGCCGTAAAAAACCGGGAAAATCCAAATGAGTTCGCTGAGTTTATGCTGAGAAACGAAGTGCTCACAATTGGAATGATGGAATAATGAAATGATGGAGTAATGGGTTTTGGAAAAGAGGCAAAAATTATATCTCAATAAATTGTTTTATTTACAGTAAGTTGTAGAACTTCCGAAACGTTTAATTGTTGGGTGAAAACCATGACTACAGAAAACAGAAGAAAACATGTAAGAATCAACGCCCTTAATCTTATATCGTATAGTTGTATTGATGAAACTGTTCAGGCTGTAGCGCAGGGAATGGGAAGAACTTTGAATGTCAGTCAAGACGGAATTCTTCTTGAAACGCATGTTCCAATCGACCCGAAACATACTGTGGCGTTGGCAATAGGTCTGGAAGACGATTTGATCAACATCAAAGGGAGGGTTGTTTTTTCTATGGCAGGTGGAGAAGAACGATTTGAAGCCGGAATTGAGTTTATTGATACAGATGAAGCGGCACTCGAGGTTTTAAAAAAATATATCAAAGCATTCAGGGAACAGTAATAAAAACCGGCGTTATAACCTACACCTATTTGTCAGAACCCACCTAAGAACATTTTGGATTAGTGGCTTCTGCGAAACAGCGCCTAACACTTAAACCTTAAAACCTAAACCATGATGAATTCAACTTTTTACGAATTCATTAATGATAACTGCCAAAGGATAAAGATCCATGGGGCGGACAGTAATTACAACCGATTTTAAAAATTTAAATCTAGTAAAAAGGGGAAAAGTACGGGATATATACGATCTTGGTGACAAACTTTTAATGGTGGCTACAGATCGAATTTCCGCGTTTGATGTTATCATGCCTGATCCTATTCCGGGAAAGGGGAAAATCTTGACTCAAATTTCCCTTTTCTGGTTTGAAATAATGGCGTCTCTTTTGCCCCATCATGTGATTTCCGGCAACGTTGATGACTTTCCCGAGATTTGCAACCCTTATGCCGAAATTCTACGCGACCGAAGCATGCTGGTTAAAAAAGCAAAACCGCTTCCCATTGAATGTGTTGTCAGGGGGTATATATCCGGGTCTGGCTGGAAAGATTACCAGACCACCGGAAACATCTGTGGAATAAAACTGCCTCACGGTCTGAAAGAATCCGACAAATTGCCTGAACCTCTGTTTGCGCCGTCAACCAAAGAAGAGGTGGGCCTTCATGACGTTAACATTGACTTCGATACAGTTGTAACTAAAATTGGAGAAACCCTTGCAGAAAAGGTTAGAAATCTCAGTCTTGCAATTTACGAAAAGGGTGCGGATTTGGCTTATGAAAAGGACATAATCATTGCTGATACAAAATTTGAATTCGGCCTTTTTGAAAACAACCTAATTCTTATCGATGAAGTATTGACTCCGGATTCATCAAGATTCTGGCCCAGAGAGTCGTATAAACCGGATGGTGCACAAAAGAGTTTTGACAAGCAATATCTTAGAGACTACCTGATTTCCATAAACTGGGACAAAAAGCCGCCGGGGCCTCTGCTTCCCGAAAGTGTTATCCGTAATACGCGCACTAAATACCTGGAAGCCTTAAATCAACTTACCGACGCAAGTTATGCACTTTAAACAAAAGATCGCAAAGCTTTCTTTGATCGACTCTAAGGACGACTCCTTTCGCATTACAACCCAAATAAACGTCGATCATCTGATGGATTCTATTGATCATGTGGGGATGTTAAACCTTCCGTTACTAGTAGAAAGAGAAACAGGATATAAAATTGTGTGCGGTTATCGCAGAATTGAAGCCTGCCGACGACTGGACTGGACGGAAGTGGAAGCTAAGATACTCGATATTGATACAAAAAGGCTTAAATGTATAACATATGCAATTGCGGATAACTCTCTTCAAAGACCGATTAACCTGATCGAACAATCAAGATCCATTAACCTGCTTTACCCTTTTTTTAAAGATGTTGGCGCCCTGGGCAAAGAACTTTCGCTCATGGGTTTGCCTGACAATCCATCAATTATAAAAAAAATTAAAGAACTTTGTCATCTTCCCGGATCTGTTCAAAGCGGCATTCTTTCAAATACGATTTCTCTGGCTATGGCTTTGGAACTCGGAAGGCTGCAGCAGGGCGCCGGAGAAGGTTTTGCAAAACTTTTTGAAACACTTAAATTAAGCCTGAATAAACAAAGGGAAATATTAACCCTGGTCAAAGAGATTTCCCTTCGCGAAGATATTTCTATGCTGGAAGTGATAGAAAATGATATATTGCAAAAGATCTTATCTAACGAAGATCTGGATAGAAATCAAAAAATCCGCAAGATAAGAATCTATTTAAAGCAGCGGCGTTTTCCCGTTATAACAGCCGCTGAAAAAGAGTTTGAAAGCCACTTGAAAAAACTTAAGCTCGGAAGCGGAACAAAACTTATTCCTCCGGATAATTTCGAAGGCGCCACCTATATTCTGAAATTATCTTTCAAAAATTTAAATGAACTCAAAGATCGTCAAGCAAGCATTGATGCGCTTATCAAGAACCCCTCCCTTAGGAAAATTCTCGACGGACCAAATTGATACCATGTTTTTAAAATTTCACGTTCGAAATTTTTACCATATATAGTGCACCTATCTATTATAAATTACAACATGTTGTAAAAACATCCTCAACAGTTCTATTTTAGTAAAAATATTGGTCCATTTAAGAAAAAGACAGGTTTAAATATTTAAAGTATATTCAATTGGTTGTGCTATTTATTTTCGCGGTTCTTAGAAAACTAACGCTCGAAATGAAAAAAATGAATGAATTTGCTTGACTAAATAAAAAGCACCATTTATATAGTGTTTAATTAAATAAATATGGTTCAGTAAGCATGGGAATAAAAGAGAGGAAAGAACGAGAAAAAGAAAAAAGAAGGCAACAGATAATGGTTGCTGCAAAAAGGGTTTTTTCTATAAAAAACTTTGACAAGGCGACCATGGAAGATATTGCCAGGGAAGCGGAACTTAGCCCCGGCACTATCTATCTTTATTTCAAAAACAAAGAAGAGTTGTTTGCCTCTCTTTCCCTGAGAATCCTCCATTATATGAATAGCAGGTTGGAACAGGTGCATAACGAAAATTTTCAAGAGCCTGAACAGAAAATGAAGGCTTTGAAGCAAGCCCTGTACGAAGTTTACGAATTTGATCCTATTGTCCTTATTAACATGTTCCATCTTCAGTCGAGTGAAACCCTAAGAAATTTATCGCCCCATCTACTTTCAGAAATTAAAGACCTGTCTCGAAGTTCATTCCGTTCAATGGCCAAAATATTTGAAGAAGGAATAAAAAAAGGAGATTTTGTCGACAGGCATCCGGTGGCGCTGGCTGACATTGTTTGGGCGTTGTTTTCAGGGGTTGTTCTGTGGGAGGAAAGTAAACGGTTGATCGACAGCCAAAAGGACTTCTTGAAATCGACTCTTGAAATTGCATTTGAAATATTTAGCCGAGGCATAAGGACATACCCCGGCTCTATAAATTCCGAGCAGACACTAAAAGATTTTGTTTATAATGACTAGGTTGCAATAGAATGAGACATTATTTTAACACTTAGCCGGAAAGGGGGTGATAAAACAGATCTGCTATGGAGAAGAGGTAACGACTTGATCGTACTGAATAATTGCATAATCCGTACGATTTCCTTTCTTACATGGCAATGGTTTATAGCAACCGGAGATTTTGAGGATGATTTGATACCGCAATGCCCCATGCCCCGGTAATTAACCGTAATGTTTAAAAACTAAAGGAGGTGTACTAATGCCAAAGTATGCCAAAGGGTATAATCAACCGGTAGATAAGATTCCCGGACGAGGATGGGCCGTAATTTTATCCGGAACGACCATCAACTTATGTCTGGGGTGTCTGTATGCCTGGTCAGTCTGGCTCAAGTATTTAACGGACGACGTCTACATGAAGGCCCACGGCTGGGCTGGCGCCCTCACCGCTGAACAGGCCTCTAACCCCAAGTCATTGTGTATTTTAATTTTCGCACTGCTCATGATTCCCGGCGGGAAGATCCAGGATAAATACGGTCCCACAGTCGCCGCTTCAATCGGAGCCGTATTCATGGGTCTGGGTATGATCGTTGCAGGTGTGGCCCATTCATACGCCGGAATCCTCTGGGGCTTTGGTGTGGGCGGCGGTATTGCTATGGGGGTGGCTTACGCTGCTCCGGTACCTGCAACAAGGAGATGGGTCGGCCCGCACCAGGTGGGTGTCATGATCGGAATTACGGTCTCAGGATACGGAGGCGCGGCTTTTTATGTGGCTCCGCTCATCAAGTGGCTGATTGTAAGTTACTCTCTCTCATTGTCATTCCTGGTGCTCGGTATCGCCTACTTTTTCATTATCGGCATTGCGGCCCAGATACTGGCATGGCCTGAAGAGGGCTATGTGCCTCCTCAACCACCTGAGGCGCCGGCCGGGGCAAAAGCAGCACCGTCGAGGACCGTTGTGGACTGGACAGCAGGCGAGATGGCAAGGACCTATCAGTTCTACGTACTGATCGCTCTCTTCTGCTTGAACACCCAGGCCGGTCTTCTCATCATCGGCCACGCCGCCAAAATTGTAAAGCCCTTCCTGGAACAAGGATTTATTTTGGTGGCTGCAGGTGGTTTTATGAACGCTGCGGGACGGATCGGAACAGGCAAGTACTCGGATATCATCGGCAGGGACAGGGCATACATGCTCAATGCCGCTGCCGCTTGTGCCTGTATGTTTGCGCTGCCCTGGATGATCGGTATAAAGTCGCTCTTCCTGACGTTCACGGCCTGTATGATAGCCTACTGGGTTTACGGCGGCGGCCTTTCCCTGATACCTTCTTACACAGCCGACTTCTTTGGCCCCAAGAACCTGGGCTTCAACTACGGTCTTGTGTTCATCGGCTGGGGTCTGGGCGCATTCATGCCCAAGCTGGCCGGACATATCCGGGACATAACCGGGACTTACGATAATGCCTTCTATGTTGCGGGCGTCTTGCTCATTGTCGCTATTATCCTCGCTTTTGTTACCAAGAGGCCTATTAAAGCAGGAGAGTAGGTCCGGTTAGATTAATATTAACCATTAACTGAAAAGGCGGAAAGGGGCGAACCCTTCCCGCCTTTTTTAGCTCTATTTATTTAAACATGGAAAACCGGGTCATTTGATCCCGGATCTTTACTAAAAGTAGGATGCAAAACTGGCAACACTATCAAGAACCGGTGCGATAGCCTCCCTGAGAAAAGGTATTCCCGAGAAACGATCGATAACCACCAGGCCCAGAATTATAAAAGGCCCGGCTTTGGAAAACAGTTTCCAGACACGCTCATGTTTTTCAGGAACCAACAGGTAAATCAGCCTTGAGCCGGCAAGCGGTGGAATGGGAAGGACATGATAAGCAGTGGCGGCAATACACAAGTTGAGTAAGACTTCGATGACACGGTCGGTCCAGAGGAAATGCTTGATATACGCCGCAGACATTGCAAGGGTCAGGCTTGCAAAGGGGGCTATTAGAGATATGATGCACCAACCCAGCTTCTGTTTTTTGAACCTGATCTTTTGATCGTCCACCTGCCTGCCCCAGCCGAAACCTCCCAGAAAAAAGACGATGGTACCCACAATATCAAGGTTGGTTATGGGGTTGAAGTCCATACCTTCATC
>JBARSG010000224.1:0-1513 GCA_049644625.1 Desulfobacterales bacterium
TGATCGAATTCGGTCTTTTTCATCAACTCAGCGACACCCACACCCTTTTTGCTTCTTTTAATAACTCCGAACATTGTATCAGCTGCTGTTAATTTGACGGGTTTCTTTGCGGCAGGTTTTTTAACAGCGACCTTTTTTACGGGTTTTTTCTTGACAGTTTTTGGCTTTTCAAGCTTACTTGCTGCAACAATAATTTTATCAACTTTTTTTGATAGTGCGTTTAGATCCTTGTTAACAGACTGCAGACTCTTTTTAAGATTTTTCATTTCTGGATTCCTCCTTTGAATTTTGAGAATTACCTAACAAGACAAATGAAAACCAGCGGAAACATTTTCACCTTTATTAAAAAGACGGTTGAACGTTTTAAAAGCGTTGGATGTTTTTTCTTCGATCAATTCAATACCATTGTTTTTTAAAAATTTACGCAAAGCTTCGGTCGATTTCATCTGCCCCGGCGAACCTTTGCCAAGCACCAAAATGCCAGGCTTGGATTTCAAAATATCTTGAATATCATCAACATCAACAAATTGTCCTCTTTTTCTCCACCATTCAGGAACAACTTTTCCCTGAATGATTTTAACGTCATTTATGTAGCTCACACCGTTTATGACCATATTTCCAAAAGAATATTGTTCGATCATGATATGTTTAATCGTATGGTTTTTGTTAACTGTTTGCCCGATCTCTCAATTCCTTCCCAACCTTGAAAAACGGCAGCTTCTTAGGTTTAACCCGGGTGGGCTCCCCGCTTTTAGGGTTTCTCCCGGCATACGCTTTGTATTTTTTAACGTAAAAAGAACACAATCCCCTGATTTCAACCCGATCACCTTTTGCTAAGGCGTTTGACATCTCCTTAAAGAAAAGTTTCACTACCGCTTTTGCTTCTGATTTTGTCAGCTCGGTTTTCTCTCTTAGAGTTTCTGTAAGTTCCAGTTTGTTCATATAATCCCCCTGAATTAATTATCAATTAAATCAGCATAATAAAGAATCGATTAAAAATTGTCAATGAATTCTGTATGGTTAATTCAAAACCTCGACGTTTTATAAATAACATACTCGATCTTTCTTGTAAATTTCTGATAGTTGAAACATTAAATACGTCACCGGCAGATTTCAAATGTAAGCGGTGCGGAAGCTGTTGTCTAAATCCAAGAGATGCTTTTAAGACATGCGGAACTGAAGAAGAGGGTCAACGCCGGGAGGAAGAAGGATATTACTTTAATTTGGAATTGCTTTCCTCAACGCGAGCACCCCGGAACGGTGTCCCAGAAAAGGAATCAGAAAATACATGCCTGATCCCTTGCAACGCCGCGTCCGGCTTGGATTTTTGGGGGTGATCCCAGAGGGAATATACTGAAAATAATAGAATCATCGAATATTTTTTTACGTTTCCCGTGCCCTTTAGATACTATCTTTGTTATGAATTATCGCACCGCAAGAATAAACAACATTGGGAACATATCCCTCGCGCTCTTTCTCATGCGGGGCAAGCAACGGCTCATCCAGGCGGGCG
>JBARSG010000225.1:0-10696 GCA_049644625.1 Desulfobacterales bacterium
TCAAATCCACTGGGGCCGGAGCCTTTTGGTATCAAGCCAACCGAACGCATGGTCCCTTTTCCGCAGCAGGGGCAAAGCGTAATATCCTTTCCGGTGAGTTGAAGAAAGGGGTCAAGTCTACTTTTGACCCTTATTAATATTGTTCTGCTTTTTACATGTATGTTTTTAGTTTTCCAGTTATATTTTTAAGCCTCGAAACTCTCTATTGATAAGACAAAATCAACGTTTAACTCTTCTCTTTTACCATCAAGGGTCAAACCTACACTTGACCGCATTTCCTTGGGTTTTGCACATAATTGCCCCGTCTTTTTGTGTCAGCCTGAATCCTGTTGTTCGACCGTTTTAATGGATTTAGGCATACATTAGACGACGCCCTTTAGGCTCTGGAATAGGATCTCCAAACTCCTTAGCGGTATCAATCCATAGCTGCATGGCATCCTTGACATTACTCAATGCCAGCTCCTCGGTGGGCCCATGAGCCATACAACCGGGAAGTTCTGGCACATCAGCGACAAAGACCTTATCCTCATCGCTCCAGTAGATTATAATTTCATATCTTTGCATTTATAATTCACCCTCAAGCTTATATTTTAATATCACTGTTCGCACCTGGGGCTCCCAGGGGGACGCCCATGAAAATCTGCGTTTCATATCCTGTTGATGTATGATATATGATTATTTATACTAAGAAAAACAGAGTAAACCAAAATATCGATCCAAAGCTTCCAAACGTCGTAGGGAACGTGATTGTAAATCATTTCTTACCCGACGGGATCGGCCCCGCTGGAACAGTTCAGCGAGTCCCTTGTGCTTAAAAGCACAGTAAAATGTGCATGGTTAGATACAACTTCAGAAGATATTTTTGTTAAATTCTACAATATCAATTAGTTATAAATTTGACGTGAGAATTGCGTTTGTTTCCAAAATCAGGTACACACATGTTCTGAACAAAGGAGGCAGGGCCGTTCGTAGCCTGATTGATGCATAGTGTAGAAATAAAACGCTTCCGATCAACTACACTTTTCAATAAATCCTAACAGAGTATTTTTTAATTTTACTTTCTGGTATTTCTCTTTGTAGTTAAATACATCGTGCTCCACATAACGATTAAAGAATTCGTGCGGTGTTTTACCGGGTACAATATAGAGTGTTAATGAAGCTTTTATCTCGCACCCGGGGATTTCGGGTACAGTAATAATATGGTCGGTTTTTGCAATCCAGACAACAGTCGCAAGCATTTCAAGGTGTTTCATTAATTCATCCCGCCATGTTTCTAACTCTTCAACCTCGTTGTCAACCACGGGTATGGCGTCTAAAACACCCACAAGTTCCGCTTCAGGCGCGCTGTCAATCAGGGTCTCAAAAACAGATCTGCTGGTGGTGACAAAAAGTCCGGAATCTTGTTTATCCCGTTGCATAAGATGGGTCCAGGCGTGTATCCGCTCTTTAGTCATGTAATGCCCCGGATCATGGGCTTCCAATGTTTTTTCCAGAGCAGTTTCTTCATCAAGAGCCTGGTTTTCGCCTTTAAGGTCCTTCATGAAATTCTGTTCCATTGCTTCTATGGCAAGAAGATCCTGATTTAATGTGAGGTTTTGCATGTCGTATTCCTGGGCAAGATGAAGAAACAATCCGGCATTAAGCAGAGGGTCGGGTTTTTCTTGCGACCGGTTTTGCCGGTCCCCTTTACTTTTGATATCAGCCGTTATCTGTCTTGTTGAGGTTTCATCAAAAAACGGAATCTCATCGGCACTGGCTTTTAAAAAAGCGATTTCGCTTCCCTGGTGGGAATTTGCCCAAGACCGGTATTGTTTGAGAATGGCATCAAGTTTGTCTCCGTCATATTTAACGGGTATCCGAATGTCGAGAATGCCGCTTTTCCCCCAATTTTGCATCTCATCCGGTATTTTTATGCTTGAAATTTGATACACGACGGTCTGCCTGAAACATGCTGTAAGTGTTTGGAAAACAGGTTTTGAAATAAATGTAAATGGAAAATAAACTGGTTTCATAATTCCTCTTTCAGTGTTGTGGCAAAACTTTTTTCTTCTCGCCACCAAGGTTCACCCTGTTAAATAGTTATAAATTTCGCTTATTATAAATATTCGATGGTATTTTTTAACAAAAATCGATCCAGGTTCTTCAATATTTAACAGGGCAGGCCAAGAAAGAATAACAAAATAAAATCCTTCGTGTCTTTGTGTCTTTGTGGCAAATATTTATTTGTTCTCTCCGAGCCGTAGGCCGGTTTGTCCGGGTTAGGTATTACCTTGTTTTTTTTACTAATTTGACAGCTTCTTATCTTTTATGGTAATCCCCATGGCTTTTAACTGATCCCGAATTTTATCGGCAAGATCCCAGTTTTTCTCCAGCCTGGCGTTATCTCTTTGTTTGATCAGGCGCTCGATCTCAGGGTCATGAAATTCATCTTGAAAATCGAATATCTTTAATACCGAATCTACATTACGAAACCCATCCACAATTTTTAACGCGCCTTCGGAATCTATCCTGTTTTCCAGGGTCAGGATGTTAACCTTTTTTACAATTTTAAATATCGAGGCCATGGCGGCTGATATATTCAGGTTATCATCCATGGCACTGACAAAACCGTGCTTTACGTCGTACAAAAGCTGGTCCAGCTCAGGATAAGAAGAAGCTCCCGATTTTACATGAACCAGGGAATAGATACAGGTATCCAGCCTTTTTAAGGAACGTTTGGCATCTTCAAGCCTTTTCTTTGAAAAAACGACAGGTTTTCTGTAATGCACGGAAAGGAGCCAGTACCTGATTTCCCTGCCGGAATATCCCATATCTGCCAGATCCGAAAGGGTGGTCAGTTCTTCACCCTGTTCGTCTATCTTTTTGCCATCCACCAGGACCCGGTCACAATGCACCCAGTATCTTGCAAGCGGTTTGCCGGTCAGAGCACCGGCAATTGCGATTTCATTTTCGTGGTGGGGAAAAACCAGCTCGCGGCCGCTGGTGTGGATATCATAGCTTTCCCCGAGATATTTCATTGCCATGGCAACACACTGAATGTGCCATGAAGGACGTACATTGCCCCAGTCGGTTTTAGTGAATATTCCTCTTTTCAGTTCAGAAAGTCTGGATCTTTTAAAAAGCGTAAAGTCTCTGGGATTATCCTTTTCATATTCATCGAGGTCTACGGTGGCGCCCAGTTTTATCTTGTTGATATCGATGCCGGACAGACTGCCATAATCGGAAAAGCGGGAGATATCGAAGTACAAAGATCTCAGTTTCTCATATGCATATCCTTTTTTCACCAGTTTTTCAGCCAACGCAACCATATCGTCAACATGTTCGCTTGTTTTAGGGTATTTGGAGGCAGGTTTAATTTCAAGGAAATCTAAATCCTTTTTAAAGGAATCGATATGTTTTGCGGTAAATTCAGATAACTCCAAACCCGCTTTTTCTGATCCGTTTATGGTCTTGTCGTCCAGATCTGTTATGTTCATGATGTGTGTGACATCATACCCCCTGTATTCCAGATAACGGTACAAAAGATCTGAAAAGACAAAACGCCTGCATTCTCCCACATGCATTCTTGCGTGTGCCGTGGGCCCGCATGAATAGAGGGAAACCTTGCCCGGCAAAAGAGGTTCAAAGGGTTCCTTGATCCGGCCCAGTGTGTTGAACAGTTTCAGGCCTATTTTTTCCCGTACCGTAAAAAGCGGTGTGCTTAAGTAACGTTCACCACCGTCCGGGAATATCACCACGATCGTACCTTCAGCCATTTTTTCAGCCTGCTTTTGAGCAATGACCATGGCGGCTCCGCTGCTCATGCCCACAAACAGAGCTTCTTGTTTTGCAAGCTGCCTCGTCATTTCAAAGGCGTCTTCGTCATCGATATTTACAATTTCATCAAGGCGTTTTTTTTCAAATATCTCAGGTCGATAAGCCTCTTTCATATTTTTTAGACCCTGAATTTTATGACCGAGATAAGGCTCAACGCCGATGATCCGTATATCGGGGTTATATTCTTTCAGCCGTCTTGCAATGCCCATAAGGGTTCCACTTGTACCCAGTGTGGCAACAACCGTGGAGACCGTTCCGCCGGTCTGTTCCCAGATCTCAACGGCTGTTCCAAAATAGTGGGCCTGCCAGTTCGCGGGGTTGTTGAATTGATCCGCCATAAAATACATTTCGGGATTTTCCCTGGCCAAGCGATAGACCTCCTCAATTGCGCCATCTGTCCCCAGATGTCCGGGGGTCAGTAAAATTTCCGCACCACGGGCTTTTAAGATCTTCTGCCGCTCAACGCTGGCAAACTCGGACATGGTTAATAGAAGCTTATATCCTTTTACCGAACACACAAGCGCCAACCCGATGCCCGTGTTTCCGCTTGTAGCCTCGATCACTGTTTTATCGGGGGTGAGTTCGCCGGATTTCTCACCGTTTTCAATCATATAAAGAGCGGCTCTGTCCTTGATGGAACCGCCCGGGTTAAAATACTCAAGCTTTGCCAGGATTTTTACCCTCGGATTTGGATTAAGATTCTTTATTTCAACAAGCGGAGTATTGCCGATGGTGTCAAGAATTGAGTGGGTCATTAGTACTGTCTTCCTTAATTCGTCGGTTTAGGGCAAAGCTTGGCTATGTATTTGGATTCATCTCGCTAGACAATATTTTTATGATTTCATTGCGAACCTGATTCTCATCCATGGATGCATCGATTACCCTAAACCGTCCCGGCTCAAGGCGTGCAAGCTCCAGATACCCGGAGCGCACCTTGTTGTGGAATGCGAGTTTTTCTTTTTCAAATCGGGTTTCAACACTCTTCCTTGCGCCGTTTTCTATCTGTTTCCAGGCTCGTGAAAGTCCCTTTTCAGGGGGAAGATCGAGCAGAATCGTAATGTCCGGCTTTAAGTCTTCAAACAGCAATTTATGGAGTTTGTCTATTAACCCGATATCTAGTCCCCTTGCAAAACCCTGATAAACTACTGTAGCGTCATAGAAACGGTCACATAGAACCGTTTTGCCTGCCGATAAAAATGGATATACAAATTCCCTGATGTGCTGGGCCCGATCGGCGGTATACAGAAGTAGTTCCGTCAAAGGATCCATATCCTTACTTACAGGGTCTAAAAGTATTGCCCGTATCTTTTCGCCGATCCGGGTTCCTCCGGGCTCCCTTGTAATGACACAGTCATGTCCATTGTTTTGAAAAAACTTAACCATATGATTTATCTGGGTCGTCTTGCCCGAGCCTTCTATTCCTTCAAAAGAGATAAACATAACGCCTCAAAAATTCAACTCGTTAACTAGTGATTCTGTAACTTTTCAATAAGTTCTGGTGTATGAAATAATCATATTGACCCGAATCCATAATTTATTGAGATGTTACGTTATTCTTTTTCCCCTTATAAAAATGCCGCTCAAGGAGTCTATGATAAGAGGTCCAGGGCTCATTGGGATCTTCCTTAGCCATAAAATCACGGATGCCATTGACCTTTGAGTCTATTTCATCAATATAATTCAGTATAACCGCTTCAATGGTTTTGGGTGGTTCGGGTGAGCCGAATTCCCGGGCGCCGTGATGGCTTACAATCATATGCTTGAGCAAAAGCATCTTTTCTTCCGGGAAATCCTTAATTTCTGATAGTTTTTCATCGATCATTTCAATCCCTATCACAATGTGGTTCAACAACCGGCCCCGGTCGGTGTAGTCTATTCTGAATTGGTATTCGAATTCTTTTGTTTTGCCGATATCATGTAGCATTGCGCCTGCAATAAGAAGGTCTCTGTCGATTCCGCCGTAATGCCCGGCAACCTTTTCAGCCAGACTCACCATTGACAGGGTATGTTCCAGAAGACCTCCAATATAAGCGTGGTGCATTTTTTTTGCTGCCGGTGCGATTTTAAATTCGCGAATAAACTCCTTATCATTCCAAAATGCTTGAATAAGCTGTTTTAAATAAAATGGTTTAACGGAAGCGGTTATCTTCACAAGCCGTTCAAACATGCTCTCGATGTTTCGCGGGGTCATGGGCAAAAAATCAGCAGGATCTATTTCATGGGCGGAAAATGTTTCCATATTTTTGATAACCAGCTGCAAAGCCTCCTTATATTCAGTAACATTTCCCTTTATATGTACAAAATCACCAGAAGTTACACCGGCCGTTATCTGATCCACATTATCCCATACCACACCCTTTATTGTTCCTGTTTTATCAGATAACGTCACATTTAGAAAATTATTCCCATCCTTTTTCTGGGCCAGAATTTTTTCGGATAATACAAAAATATCATCAATCAAATCCCCGGCCTTGATATCAGTGATAAAATATTTTTTCATTCTGTAACCCTTGAAGTTGGTGATGAGAGGTTTAGGTGATATTCCAGCGCTTAAGTTCATCGATCATGTTGTAATCCGTCATATCGCATTTAATCGGTGTTATGGAAATAAAATTATCGTCAAGTGCGGCGCCGTCGATTTCAGGGTCTTTAAAAGAAGTATTGGAATCGTGTCCATGCCAATAATATGTATGGTTGCGAGGATCGATTCTCTTTTCAAGATATTCAGAATAAAGGGCGGTTCCCTGCTTGCTTATCCGAACTCCTTCTATTTTATCCGTGGGTATATCGGGGATATTTACATTGAGGAATGTCCCGAAAGGGAGTCCTTTTTTATAAATATTTTCCGCCAGTGTCGCTGTAAAATGAGCAGCGTGATCATAGTTAGCCGCCTGACGTCCCTGTATGGAAACAGCAATTGCCGGTACGTTGTATAATGCAGCCTCTTTAGCCGCAGCAACTGTCCCGGAATAGTTGATATTAACCCCCACATTTGCACCGGGATTGATTCCTGAAATCACCATATCCGGTTTGGTATCGAGGATCTCCATAAGGCCCATCTTGACACAGTCGGCCGGTGTTCCGTTCACAGCATATCCCGTGAAGCCGTTATTGATATTAACTATGTTTGTACGAAGCGGTTGATACAGGGTAATACCATGCCCTACAGCACTTCGCTCGCGATCAGGAGCAACTACGGTTACACGGTGCCGACGCACAAACTTTTCATAAAGTGCCCAGAGTCCTTCTGCGTAAATACCGTCATCGTTTGTTAATAAAATATTCATTTTAAGTTATCATTTTGTAACTTCTCAATAAATTATGGATCCGGGTCAATATCATCAATTAATACACCAGAACTTATTGAGAAATTATATCATTTTGCAACTACATCTTGATTTTTTTTCCTAAATAGCATTTATACTCGATATTTTATTCTTATTCAAGATGTTATTGATATGGATCATCAGCTATGCTGAATTTTTCATTTTAGTCGAAGTCATTTGCCCGGAATATTTTATATGAGCCATTTACAAAACTTCCGTCTCTTGCTCCAAAGCTGCTTTGATCGTTGCGGCAAAGTTTCTTCCTGCTCCAAATACAAAGCGTCTTTCTTAGCTTTTGCCGCTTACCCCAAAGAAAAATATGAGGTTTTGAAATCAGCTCGGATACACAAAGCTATTGCCTGCCTTGCACTTACCCTCTTTATCCTAATTGTAACTTCTCATTATGCGTCGGCAGAAGGAAAATCCCGACTGCTTAAGGATGATCCCACGGTGCCGTGGCATATTGTTGCCGACGAAATACATTATGACGATAATTCAAATCAATATATTGCCAAAGGCAATGTAACCATAACCAAACAAGACAAAAATCTGAGCGCTGATTATGTCCGTTTTGACCAAAAAAACATGAAAGCTTTCGCAGACGGCCATGTAATCATGACCGCAGGACAAGATATACTAACCGGAAGTCGTATGGAAATGGATTTGAATGCTGAAACGGGAACGGTATATAATGGAACGATATTCCTTCAAGAAAACCATTTTTATATCAAAGGAGACAAACTTAAAAAGGTCGGCAAGGACTCATATACTGCCGATAAAGCCAGTATCACAACTTGTGACGGTGATCGACCGGCATGGAAAATTACAGGTAGAAATTTAAAAATTACAATAGAAGGGTACGGTTTTGTGAAGCATTCAGCGCTTTGGGTTCAAAAAGTACCGGTACTGTACACCCCCTTTCTTTTTTTTCCGGCAAAGTTAAAACGCCAGTCGGGTTTATTGGCACCCCAATTTGGTTATTCAGATCGCAAGGGGACGGAATATATTCAGCCATTTTACTGGGCCATAAACCGAAGCTCAGATGCAACATTCTATTTAGACTACATGGCACATCGTGGGGAAAAATTAGGGCTGGAATACCGTTACGTTCTGGACGAAAGGTCAAAGGGGACCCTGATGTATGATTTTTTGAATGACAGAAAGGTAGATGACGGCTCTTCTGATTCAAGCGAAAAATGGGGGTATGAAGATGACGGTGTGCTACGGCCCAATTCCAACCGCTATTGGTTTAGGATGAAAAATGATCAGGTGCTGCCCTTTGATTTTTCCGCAAGGCTTGACATAGACATTGTAAGCGATCAGGATTACCTTCATGAATTCAAAGATGGATTAACCGGCTTTAATGAAACCGATGATTATTTTCTCAAAACCTTTGGCCGAGACCTGGATGATTATGATGACCCGGTAAGAACCAACAGTCTCAATTTAAACAGGATTTGGCCTGCATACAGCCTCAACGCCGAACTCCTCTGGTATGATAATGTCATAAACCGGCGCTGGGAGAAAACGGACACAACGTTGCAGAGACTGCCGTTTATAGAGTTCGACGGGGCAAAACAGAGGATTTTTAGTTCCTCCTTTTATTTTGATTTCGATTCTGAATACACATACTTTTACAGGGAAGACGGTGCAAGGGGCCATCGAATGGATGCGCATCCCAGGTTTTATTTTCCCTATAGGTATAAAAACTATTTCACCATTGAGCCTTCCATGGGTGTGCGGGAGACGGTCTGGCATCTTGATAAAGACGAATACAGTCCTTCTGACCAAAAAGGATTCAACAGACAAATATATGACACAAAAATAGATCTTTTTTCTGAAATTCATCAAATATTTAATGTAAAAGGCAAAAGTATCGAGAAGATCAGGCATACCATAAGGCCGAAGATCATCTGGGATTATATACCTGAAAAAAACCAGGATAAATATCCGTTGTTTGATGACTTAGATCGGATTGAAAAACAAAACCAGGATGAATATCTATTGTTTGACGGCATAGATAGGATTGAAAAACAAAACCTGGTTACTTATTCCATTACCAACACGTTGACATCGAAATCCAAAGACAATAAACAAAAAAAGGAGGCACATATATTAGATAAACCCAACGGTCATGAAAGTTTTAATCGGCCCAGCTATGTCTATAACCAGTTCTGTCGATTCAAGTTGGAACAAAGTTACGATATTAATAAGGAAAAAGACGATGATCCTGAGCCGTTTTCCCCGATTTACGCTGAACTTGAGCTGATTCCGGGCAGATATTTCTCAATAGATGCCGATGCCGAATGGTCCCATTACGACAACGAATTTCGATCCCGCAATGTTGGATTAAACTTATGGGATAACCGCGGGGACAAACTGTTTGTGGAATACCGGTACACAAGGGATAGCAGCGAATCGATCTGCACCGACCTTCTTTTAAAAGTATCAGACAGGCTTTCGGCATACTCAGAATATGAACGGGATATTTTTAATGGTCAAGTGATAAGGTACGGCCTGGGTTTTTTGTTCGAATCGCAATGCTGGTCGTTGGATTTTCGTTTGGTAAAAGATGAGAATGATTATAAGTATCAATTTATGATCAACCTTCATGGAATGGGAGGAATTGGCTAAAAAATAGCGGGGGTACAATGAAGAATTCCTTCAGCCAATCCGTTAATGCCCAATGTAGAATTCTCAATATCCAATTTTTAAGTATTTTTTAGTTTGACATTTATCATTGGAAATCGGATGTTAATTTTTTGTAATGCCATAGCTTTTTGAAAATATTACTGTTCGTTTGAAATCGGTTTTTTCCAAAGAACTAAACAGTTACAAAAATATTTTAATCTTGACAAGATTTTGTCAAACCGGACATATTCGACCGAACAGAATATATGAATAGGTAAATGACCATATCAAAGCTGACATATTCCTGGTATGTCCTGCATACAAAAAGCAGGTTCGAAAACGTGGTAAATGAAGGCCTGATCAAAAAATCCATAGAGGTTTTTCTTCCAAAGATTCAGGTCAAAAGCAAACGCCGTGATCGAAAGGCTATGATCAGGGTTCCGCTTTTCCCCGGATACCTGTTTGTAAAAAGCGATCTTAACCCTTATGAACATCTTGAAATTGTAAAAACAGTCGGTGCGGTCCGTTTAATAGGAAACAAAGACGGCCCGATTCCCGTCCCATCCGATACCATAAAATCTTTGGAGATCATGGTCGGAGGGAACAATACGATTATAACCGGCACCCGTTTTAAAAAAGGAGACCGGGTCGTAGTGGTTTATGGCCCCTTTACCGGTGTGATCGGAACTTTTGTTCGGTACGGGGGGAAAGGGCGTGTCATCGTTAATATCGAAGCGCTGGGGCAGTTTGCCGGGGCAGAGGTGAGTGAAGAAGATATTGAAAAACTGCCCGAAATATTATCATAATTGCTTGACCATATCTAGTGTCCATCCATAAATGAGGATTTTTGTTCAAGATCAAGGCATGTGAAAAAAATAACCACAGGCATATGTTTAATATTCCGAGGATTATTTTTTGAACAT
>JBARSG010000226.1:0-2085 GCA_049644625.1 Desulfobacterales bacterium
AATATTTAAGGAGCAAAGGTTCTTTGGTATCACGTTCCTTTTCAACCGATTCCGGTGATCCCTCTATAATCTGAAGCCCCGGGATTTTTTCCGCTTCGGCAAAAAACTTTTCTTGAAAGGATTCACATAAAGGGGAGATCAGAACCATCTCGAGATCTTTTGTTTTGTCAAGGGCAATGACGGATTGGTTCACACCCAGTACCAGGCTGGAAAGAAGATGCGCTTCATCATCTCCTGTATCTCCCTGAACAACGGCAATACGGCCGGGGATCTCGCCATCCAGAGGCGAAACCACCATCCCGTTAAAGGGACCGGTCGGTGAGAGCATCCGCTCGAACTGTAAATCGGTGATCACATCCGCGTACTTTCCATAACCCAATTGGGGATTGAACGGATAAAATGCGTTGCCCTGGCCTTTTGTTATAATGACCTCGTCAAATTCCAGCTCCAGCTCTTGATCAGGAATATCAAAATCGATGGCTTCAGGTTTACATTCAGCCCAGCAAAGGGCACAGCCCAGACAGCGCCGGCAACTGAGGCATCGCATGGCCTCTTGAATAGCCATGTCTTCAGGAAAACCGGTCTCTACTTCCGTAAAATTTTCCCTTCTTTCATCCACCGAAATCTCCGGCATTTCCGCCCGTGGAGACGGCACATCGCCAAACGGTATAATATAGCGTTTTTCCTTCTCGTATATCATTTACTTGCTCCTCAGGTACTCATGAATTCCTACAGCCGCCCGTTTGCCAGCGGCAATCGCACGAATAGCAATATCCGGGCCGGTCACCACATCACCTCCGGCAAACACCCCCGGAACATTGGTTGCACCGGTTTCCTCATCGATTTCAAAGGTGTTCCAGCGCGAAAGCTCAAAATTATGGCCTTGGGAAAGAAAGCTCAAATCCGTACCTTGGCTGATGGCCGGCACTATGGTTTCAGCGTCAATGACATATTCAGAACCTTCAATGGGAACCGGTCGCCTGCGTCCTGAAGCATCCGGTTCTCCAAGTTCCATTTTGATGCATTTCATGCCGGTAACTTTTCCATTTGCACCCAGGATTTCCACAGGTGCGGCAAGGTACTGAAGAATGACTCCCTCATGCTCGGCTGCGTCGATTTCCCAAGAATTGGCCGGCATCTCCTTTTTGGTTCTGCGGTAGAGAATATATACTTCATCAAAACCCATTCGCCAGCCCACACGAGCCGAGTCTATTGCCGCATTACCCCCTCCGATCACAATAAGTTTTCCTTTTGCTTCCGGGAGATTGCCCAGGGCCTGCTCTCTTAGAAAGGTCACACAGTCTACAATTCCCTCATAATCATCTTCACCGGACACCCGAAGCTTAAGACCCGTATGGAAACCTGCACCAATAAACAAAGCATCATAATCGTTTTTAAGGTCTTCAAAAGCGACATCTTTCCCAATGCGGGTATTGTATTGAATTTCAACGCCCATATTGCAAATAAGGTCCACTTCTCGCTGAAGCAGCTTTTTGGGCAATCGGTATTCCGGAATACCGACCCAGAGATAGCCTCCCGGAACAGGGAGCGCTTCGAAGATCTTTATATGCTCATATCCCAACCTTGCCAGGTCATGGGCACAGGTCAGTCCGGCCGGTCCGGCGCCGATAATGGCAATTTTTTCCGGATACTTCTGTTCCGGGGTTTCATAGACCGGCTCTATGCCCTGGTCCAGCTCCATATCAGAAACAAATCGCTTGAGAAAACAGATGCTGATCGATTCGTCCAGATACTGGCGGTTGCAGGCTGTTTCACACGGATGGGGACAGATTCGGCCGATACTGCCGGGGAGCGGGAGTCTTTCTCTGATTTTAGCCAAAGATTCCAAATGCTTGCCGTCGGCAATTAAACCCACATAGGTTCGGATATCCAAATTTACGGGGCATGTCTCCTGGCAGACAGGCATGTCTTCTTTATAGATATTGTATTCATCCGTTGCAAGATTGCAGTAATCAATGGCTGTGCGAAAACCCAAACCCTCGTCAAAATCGTCAAACATGTTAACCGGGCAGACTTGTATGCAGGCCTTGCAGTCGTTGCACTTATTGTTATCAACCCGAAGGC
>JBARSG010000227.1:0-3353 GCA_049644625.1 Desulfobacterales bacterium
CTTTGTCCACAAAGGAATGTCGTATGATAGACAATAAGTTATTGGTTCCTGTTGAACGTGTGGAAAAGACAATTTTACTGGTCCGGGGGCAAAAGGTCATTCTGGATGCTGATCTTGCGAAACTTTATGGTGTAACGACGAAGCGGCTTAATCAACAGGTCAAACGCAATAGCGACCGATTTCCTGAAGACTTCATGTTTAGACTCACTCAAAAAGAAAAGAACGAGGTGGTTGCAAATTGCAACCACCTCTCTAATCTTAGGTTCTCGCCGGCGCTTCCTCATGCCTTGACAGAACATGGGGCACTTATGGCCGCAAGTGTTGTTAATACCCCACGCGCCATTGAATCCAGCATCTTTGTCGTACGTGCATTTGTAAGACTCCGCCAGATAATGGCAACACATAAGGAGCTGGCTCGCAAACTTTTGGAACTTGAAAGGCACCTGAAGGGGCACGACCAGCAAATTCAAGCCATTTTTGAGGCTATCCACCAGCTTATGACACCGCCTGAAAAGCCGAAAAGGAAAATCGGGTTTACGGTAAAAGAGAAACAAAAAGCTTACGGTAAAAAGCGAAAAAGTAAAAGAACAGTCAAAAAGAGTCAAAAGCGGACCCTTTAATGATAAGAGGATGAAACCCAAATTGAGCGATTTTCAAGTTTGCCGCAGATACAAGGAAAATGTCGTTCCGCTATAGTCGGCTATGCGGGACGGCTTTTGACGCTGTAGATGCAGTGAAATTGGAAATCCCGAAGGGTTTTAAATTTTGGAAATTCAAATCAACAGAATTCCTTAAAAATATTATTAAATTTAATCATATCTAAAATTTCAAACGCTCAGCTTGGGTGAAACTATGGATAAGGCGCTGGCCAAAGAAAGATTGCGGGATCGAAAATGCCCTTATTGCGGAGCGGATAGAAAAGATTTAGCGTATGGTACCGTTGAAAATGACGGTAAAGAGGTCTTTCAAGGCGTTGACTGCACTGTCTGCGAAAAACAATTTACCGAGGTGTATTCTTTTTGTAGAGTGATTCTTACTGACTATCCGGGAGAAGACTTTAGGATTGATTTTAGCGACTGAATCTCAGTCGCAAGTGAGGCAATACTGTTTTCAGAAATTCTACCCCCGGCGGCCCAAACTCAATGAGGGCACGGTTTCATGTCTTGATTTGTTTACGTTCAAAATGTAACTATTTCAACGGTCTTAAACGCAAGTTTCAGTGGACCGCCTAAAAACGGTTGGGGATTAAGTCAATATAGTAAATTACGCCTCCAACGTTTTACTGTTCTTCTTGAACAATTTACGATCCGAGGGTTTTTAAGGGGAAATAGGCTGAAAAAATAAAGTCTTGCTTTTTTTCGAATACTGTTTATAATAACAGTGTTTAAAATAACAGTATTTATATGCATGTGCGAGACTATAGTGAAAAGCCTGACAGACAAACAATCTAAGATTTATGCATTCATCGGCGCATGGCAGATGGAAAATGGTTACCCGCCGACACAGGAAGAAATACGTGACCACTTCGGGTTTGGCAGCCTAAATGCTGTGCGAAGCCACCTTGCACTGATCGAAAAGAAAGGCTATATCCGCCTGAATGGTGGGAAATCTCGTGGAATCCAGCTGGCATCTTTACCTGTACCGATTTTCAGGCAGCAGGAAAACTTTATTCCTTTACTCGGTAGTATTGCCGCGGGAGTCCCGATATGGGCAGAACAGAATTTTGAAGACCATCTGCCCATTCCTCCTTCTTTGTTTGGTGGAGGTGAACTTTTTGCGCTCCATGTGTTTGGTGACAGTATGACAGGCGCAGGAATCAGAAACGGTGATATTGCTGTCATAAAGAAACAGGATTGTGTTGAGAACGGGGAAATAGCGGCTGTTCTTATTGAGCAAGAAGTTACATTGAAACGAGTCTATTTGTCATCTGAGTCGCTTGTACTTAAATCTGAAAACCCTGCCTTTAAAGACCTCAAGTTTGCTGCAGGCAAAAGCGACCTTATTCGTATCATTGGACGTTACCGGGGAATTGTTCGAACCGGGAATAATCGGTATTGCTCATGAATGTTGTAAACACAGCTAAAGCCTTTGGATGTCACGATATCGTTCAGCTTGACGGTGAGCCAACCCCCAGGCATTTGGAATACCTTGATCTATTGAAGGTATCCGGGCGAAAGAGTTTGAAAGTTAATGCGGTCGCTGAATTCCAGTGTAGACCTCTGCTTTACATTGTATCGGGTGATCAGATACAGGATATTGACGATAATAGGATGTTGGATTTTCAGTGCCTTTTGGCCAACAGGGGAGAGAGGGCATATCTTGGCATCTTGAGTCCAGGTGAGTTGAATGTGTATCCAATCAACTTGGACCGTTCCATTCTGGTTAACAGCAGCAGTAAAACAATAAATAAAAATTCTCCGGAAGCTCCGCTATTTTTTCAAAGTGTCATAAACGGCGTTTTTACCTTGGAAGGTCAGCCAGAGGCTCCTGACCATGTATTCAAGACAATTGTTGACCTAATGACAAGGTCCTCGGAAATCCTCATAGATACATACGAACTAAATCCTGTGGATGTCCTCTCGTTCCTTGGACGGGCGCTGTTCTTTCGTTTTTTGTGGGATCGCAAGATAGTCCGGTCGAGCGAGCTCCCTTCAGTGTGTCCTAAAGCAAGATTGCTTGAAGACTGCTTCCGCAATATTGAGAACTCCATTGAGACATGCCGATGGCTTGACAAAACCTTCAACGGCGACTTACTTCCTTTTTCCGGTGGTTATACAGACGTATTCAGGCAGGCTAATGAGCAAACGGACGGCAGATTATTTCTCCACCTACGGGCCATTCTTAAAGGATGGAAGCATGCAGGGAAAAATGCGTTTCAACTGACGATCGATTGGGGCGATCTTGACTTTGCGCATATTCCTATCGGCGTGCTCAGCCAGGTGTATGAGAATTTCAGCAAAATTTGGGATCCCCAACAGAGAGAACAGACAAGTGCGTACTATACACCTAAAAATATAGCGCGATACCTCGTGGACGATGCATTTGAAGGCGTCGCCGATAAGAAAAATGCCCGAATTCTGGACCCAAGTTGCGGGGCCGGGATTTTCCTTGTCCTGGCATTCAGGAAACTCGTTGCAGCCCGCTGGGAACACGATGGTAAGCGACCAGACACAAAGGCAATTCAGTCCATTCTTTACAATCAGCTTTGCGGTTTCGATGTCAGTGAGTCTGCCCTGCGCCTGGCAGCATTGTCGCTTTACATTACCGCCATTGAACTTAATGGGACGCCTCGACCTCCTAAGAGTCTGAAGTTCCCAAGTCCACTTCAGGGCAGGGTGCTGCATAACCACAGA
>JBARSG010000228.1:0-3583 GCA_049644625.1 Desulfobacterales bacterium
CGGACAAATACCTGATTGAGCCTGATGTAAATTTTATTAAAGAAATCATCGGGCTCGGGGGGGACACCCTGAAAAAGTGCTTTCAATGTGCTACATGTTCGGTAGTCTGCCCTATTTCTCCTGACACTAAACCGTTCCCCAGAAAGGAGATGATTGCCGCATCATGGGGATTAAAAGACAGGCTGGTGAATAACTTGGACATCTGGTTGTGCCATCATTGCGGGGATTGTACTACCATGTGTCCTCGCGGTGCCAAACCGGGTGAAGTGCTGGCCGCTGTTCGTTCTTATGCCATTACGGATTATGCTGTGCCCAAGGCCATAGGAAAAGCGGTTAACGATCCTAAAAAGCTTCCCATTCTTATGGGGATTCCCGTGTTGATTTTTCTGGCTCTGGGCTTTATAACGGGTTTGCTTGATTTTTCACCCCCTCTTGGGGAACACGGGATAGCACATCATCTGTTCTTTTCTTCGTGGCTGGTCGATTTGATTTTCGTACCCCTGTCCATGTGGGCTGTGGTGATTTTTGGCATTGGGTTGAAAAGATTTATCAATGATATCCACGAAAATGCCGTGCTGGAAGGAAAGACCCAAAAGAAAGAGCTTGATTTCGTTGGGTTAGGCAAGGCGTTATGGAGAATATTACCGACCATATTAAAACATGATAAATTTACGGAATGCGATGAAAACAGCGATCGGGCAACCCCCCATTTGATGGTATTCTGGTCATTTATCGGGCTTTTTATTGTGACCAACATATTCTTTGTCGTGCTTTATGTTTTCCAACAGCATGGTCCCTACTCACAGTTAAATCCGGTTAAGTGGCTTGCAAATATTAGCGGTGTTGCCCTTGTTATCGGCAGTGCTCTGCTGATCAAAAACCGTCTGGCCAAGGCCAAAACCGATCAGACCTCAAGCTACCAGGACTGGCTTCTTCTGGGACTTGTTCTGGGTCTGGGTGTAACCGGTTTACTTACCGAAGCAACACGGCTGGCAGGTCTGGCAGGTTTGACCTATTTTATGTATTTCATCCATCTTGTTTTTGTATTCGACCTGTTTGCATTTTTGCCGTTTTCAAAGCTGGCCCATATTGTTTACCGAACCGTGGCCATGGCGTATAACGAGTATTCAGAGAGGCAATAAACCTGATCTGAAATACAGATTAATGAAAAATTAAAGCACAAAAAAGGGAGACGCTAATGTCTCCCTTTTAAGTTTTGTTAAGTCAAACACATGTTGCTGGTGCTTATTAATATGCATTCAGGAAATCATCTAAAACATCTATGCTCTTTTTATCGATAGCTTTATCAAAAATCTTATCTTTCACATCCCTTGGAAGGAGTTCGATACTCTTGGTTGTCGCACTATCGAATTTAGCGGTAGGGAAAACCTTTAGTATCTTATCCCTCTGCGAATCATTGGCATAGACCCTTAGAACCTTCAGACCGGCCAACATTTCCTCACACATTTCAGCCAATCCGGCTTGTTGCAATTTATCGAACCGTTCCTCATTAACCCAGATATTGATTGGATATTTTCCTTTGGCCATAATGTCACCTCCTATTACATTGGCGGAATTTCAAAAACAGGGATCCTGTTTTCGAGATATTCATCTGTTACAAAGGGCGAACCGAACCCGTATTTATCAGCACATTCCAGAACCAGATCAAAGACCTCCGGTCTGAAAATCAGACGAGGTGGCTTGACACCGTCTTGAACGATACTCCTGATCAGGGTTCCACTGAATTTTTGCCACTCGTCCCTGTGATCACACAGGCCCTCAGATGTAATTTCGCCACAATGCGGACAGTATAGCCAGTTCATGGAATATACAGGGGTAATGTCCAGATCATCCTGGACGCTGGCAAGCAGATGATGGGCATCATATGCGCCGTAATAAGTTCCGACCCCGGCATGGTCCCTACCAAACATGTGATGGGTTAACCCCAGGTTGGTCCTCAGCATGGCATGAAAGATAGCTTCCCGGGGGCCGGCGTAGCGCATATCCCAGAAGGTAAGGGAAGTCAGGTGGTTATGATCTCCGAAATAGCCTGATTTCCGCAACTCGTCCTGGGTTAAGATAATGGCCTCGTCAATATAGTCTCCTTTGCGTTTTGCGCCGATGATCGCATTTACCAGAACACCCACAAGCGGTTTTTCAATGGGCAGTTCGGCATAGGTCTGGAACCAGGCTCCCTTCATAAGCCATTCATGACCGGTATGAGGCACGTTTCTGGTCTGATGGGCCACAACTCTTTTCCAGCCCTTTTCTTTGAAACGTTTTCTCATTTCAAGAGGCGGGATAAAGTATGGATCATAGGGTGGATTGATTTTAGGCCGATTGACAAGGGTGATCTTGCCACTGATGAATTTGTCCTTGTACTCATAGGTTCGGGCGCATCCTGGATGCTTATCCTCGTCTGTCCCGTAAACATCCTGGCACATCGCCTTTTTATCGTAATCAAAAATTTCCTCCACCTCAAAGATAGCCATGGGATTGCCCCCATAGGTTAAGAGGAGCGAAACACCCTCTTTGACTCCATAATCGGATATTTCATCTTCTGACAGATCAAAAAGAATGGGAATGCTCCATACGGTTCCGTCGGCAAGCCCCATGTTCTTGCATACAGAATCGACATCGGCTTTTCCCATGAATCCTTCAAGAGGCGTAAAATAACCGTAAGAGATATCAATGACCTCATTGGCGATCTGGCTTCGAATCGGAACCTCTGTGAGCCCTTTAATCTTCTCTGCAGCTTCGGCAGGTTCCATAATCCTTTCTTTAATTTCTTTGCCACCATGTCCTGTTTCACCCATATTCTTTCTCCTTTCCTTACCAGGTTTTTACTCATTATTGACGGAAAAACCTTTAAGCATTAAATAATCCAATGAGTTTTGAATAACTGATTTGGATTTCTCCTCCTTTCATTTTTTTATTTTAACAATAAATGTTTTTACAAAACCATTTCAATTTTCCCAACCGAAAACTTTTAATAATGAAAAGATCATTTGTCAAGGATAATCACCGTCTAAAATGCCTAAAATGCCTAAAATGCCTAAAGTGATCTAAAGTGCCTAAAATTGAAGATAAATATCCTAACCCGGATAAACCGGAAATAACAAATCACAAGCATCAAATCTCAAATAAATTCCAAACTACAAGCTCCGAATTCCAAATAAGATCCACAGCCAATCGCCTGCCCTGTTAAATAAATCGTAGATTTAATGCGAAGCATTATTTAACAGGGTAAATTATTTGTTTTTTTGGTCATTGAGATTTGTTTGTTATTTGTTGTTTGTTATTTGATTTTTTGACATAAAAACACAAGAAATCAGAGTTTAGGTACTAACATAAGATGCGTAATCGAATTTACGGATTAGAATACTAAAGAAGACAGTCTCGCAAAAAGTCACAGTCTGACGGCAAAGTAAAAAGCTCCAAATTCAAGGCGTGCAAATTTTGTAATCATGAGGCGTACTTTTCGTACGTTGAATGATTACGAAATGCAGCACAACGCAGAAGTTGGATTTTTTACGAAGCCGTCAAAGAAGATCCAGGTTCCAATTCCAAAGACCGGGTCTTT
>JBARSG010000229.1:0-1769 GCA_049644625.1 Desulfobacterales bacterium
AAGTATTGTCATGGAGGAAGTATCGCGATAAATCAGGAACCTTCGTATTTAAAAGAAAGCGATACTCTGGCACGATAGGATACGACCTTACCATCATTAACGGAAACGTTGCATTAAGAATATAAGCTACTATAACAATAAGTTAAATATAGCCAACTATCTTGAGTAGAACTTTATAGCCTTTATTAATGATATTTTACAAAGAATATATTTGACAAAAGTGCATATTTTTGCCATGATACTGCTCAATACCTTTAAAGTATAAAGGAGGCATCATGGAAAATTTGCACATCAAAGACATATTGATAAAATTTGAGGGAGAAGATCTTTCAAAATATGGCCTCTTTCCCTTGTTTGCTTGGTATTTAGTCGATTATGTTCATATTCCAAAGCGACTAAAAACATTAACAGTCAAACGAAAGCGAAATAACAAAAACCCAATAAAAAGAAGGAAACCGCAATTTACCGAAGCTCAATTGGGCATTGGACTGCTTTGCATTATTCTGCTCGGCATAAAAAGATTACGCAAAATTAACAGATTGCTCAAGACCGAGGTGAAAATTGCAAATCTTATCGGTTTGAAACGATTCTTTGATCAATCTACAGCACACCGTTTCCTAAACGAATTTCAGCTGTGGCATTTAAGACAACTTGAAAGAATCGGCGACGAACTTGCCCGAGACTTTGGAGAAGCTTTTCGCCAAGATATTGTTGTGTTGGACATCGATTCCACAACTCATTCAGTAGAAAGTCGCAAAAGGGAAAAGGCCGTAGTTGGCTACAATAAAAAGAATCCCGGCAAACCCTGCTATCAATGGTCAGTAGGATTTATCCGAGGAGAAGCTATAGCCAATAAACTTTATAAGGGCAATACTACATGTAAAGAACATTTGAAAGACACTCTAAACTTGGTTACAAAAAAGATCCCCCAATCTGTTTCTATAGTTCGTTTGGATGGTGGATATCTTTCGGCTGACCTTTTAGATTTCATTGCCCGGAAAAATTTATCCGTTGTCATGGGAGCTCGCTATGACTGGGTAATGGCCCAGAAACCAAAAGTTGATCCGGATAAATGGAAGGCCTATGACGAAAAGACCATGATCTATGATCTGGGCATGGCGCGCGTCACTTCAACGGTAAAAAGAGACTACCGTATAATTATTGTTATCAAAGAACAAGAGCCCTTCAAAGGAGACCGTCGCAAAAAGGTCAAAAAGGTTCGTTATGCTATTGTGGAAAATCTTCCACTTCGGTTAGATGCATTTGCTCTTTATCAGTTTTACTGTGGTCGTCAGACCATAGAAAACTTTTTCAAAGAAGCTAAAAATCCCTTTAACGCAGGGAAGATGCCTTCTGAGAAGTTTCAAGCTTGTGAGGCCTATCTTCAATTTGTAGTAATTGCATATAACCTGTTTGAATGGTTTAAAAAAAATTTCTCCCCCCGGAGTGGCGACACCATAAAATGGAGACCATTCGAGAGTTAATGATAGAACATGGAGCAAGCATTCAATATGTTGACAAAAAGTGCACTATTAGAATAAATAGAAATTATCCATTTAAGGTAGAGATAGCAAAGATATTAAGAGAATTAAGGATGTCAATTCTTACACAGGAATATTTTTTAACCCATTGTTATTAAAATATATATTAAAAGTGTACTTAATGCAACGTTTCCGTTAAAGAACTTGAAGAAACTTTGATAAAGATCATATTTGTTCTATAACTAATATGTGAGACCTTTGAAAAACGCCCCCTTTTGCCCAATTCCT
>JBARSG010000230.1:0-3029 GCA_049644625.1 Desulfobacterales bacterium
GCATAAGATATTGGTTGTGGATGATGAAAAAATAACACGCCGGAATCTGGAGCATGTTTTTAAAAAAGACGGCTATCGAGTCAATACCGCTGCCAGCGGAGCTGAAGCCCTGAGTTTTCTGGAACAAAGCGCCTTTGATGTGATTGTAACTGATCTTAAAATGGGAAAAGTCGATGGCATGGCGGTCCTGGAAAAAGCAAAGGACATTAATCCGGCCACGGAAGTGATTATCATCACCGGATACGCCACAGTGTCAACGGCCATTGAGGCCATGAAAAAGGGATCATACCACTACCTGACAAAACCATTGAAGCTTGATGAGATCAGATCGACGATCCGGAAAGCGCTGTTCAAGAAAATGGTCCGGCTGGAGCCCAAAGGTCCTGTTCTCTGTTTTGCCGGACCACCCGGTACCGGGAAAACTTCTCTGGGGATGTCAATTGCCCGGAGTCTGGAACGAAAATTCGTACGTATGTCTTTGGCCGGAATGAAAGATGAGTCTGAAATACGGGGGCATCGTAAAAGCTATGTCGGTGCATTACCCGGCAGAATCATCCAGGAAATTCGCCGCGCTGAAACCAAGAACCCGGTTATTATGCTTGATGAAATCGACAAAATCGGTCGTGACTTCAAAGGAGACCCTGCCGCTGCGTTGCTGGAAGTTCTGGATCCGGAACAGAATACCCATTTTGTTGACCATTATCTGGATGTTCCCTTTGATTTGTCACGTGTTATGTTTATCGCCACCGCAAACGCCCTTGATCTGATTCCCGGCCCGCTTCTGGACCGGCTGGAGGTCATTACCCTTTTGGGGTACACTGAAGAAGAAAAAGAAAAAATCGCCTCTAACTATTTAATACCCAAAGAAATAGAAGAAGCCGGACTTTCCGACAATCCGCCTGTTTTTACTTCAGAGGCAATCCACAAAATCATCAGGGAATACACAAGAGAAGCAGGACTGAGGAATCTTAAACGCCAGATATCGTCCATTTGCCGCAAAATCGCCCGGGAAATCTTAACTGATAGAAATAAAAACCAGCCGAAAATGATAACACCCGAAATGGTGGAGAACCTTCTGGGTCCCAGAAAATTTTATTTTGAAGTCGCTGAAGCCAAAGAAAGAATTGGTGTGGCAACAGGGCTGGCATGGACTGAAGCGGGCGGGCAGATTATTTTCATCGAGGCCGCCAAGATGAAAGGAAAAGGGAATCTTATCTTAACCGGTTCACTGGGTGATGTGATGAAAGAATCTGCTCAGGCGGCAATGAGCTATATTCGAAGTAATGCCGGATTATTAAATATTTCCGACAATATGTTCGAAGAGCATGATATCCATATCCATGTACCGGCAGGTGCGATCCCCAAGGATGGTCCTTCAGCCGGCCTGACCATCGCGGTAGCTCTTATATCTTTGATAACAGACCGCCCCTGTAAAAGAAATGTTGCACTGACAGGAGAATTGACCTTAACCGGCAGAATTCTTCCGGTGGGGGGAGTAAAGGAAAAAGTTCTGGCGGCTCACAGGGCCGGAGTAAAGTCGGTTGTTTTCCCCGCTAAAAACGAGGCCGACATCAAAGATATTCCGGAAGATATCAAGAAGGATCTGGATATCATCAAAATTAATGAATTAAAGGAGATAGTTGATCTGGTTTTGAATTAGTAAAATTGTTAATAAGGACATACCACTTTTATTTACATTATCCCAATATTCCACAATTCTTGAGACCTTTGAAAAATGTTCATTTTTGTTCCCTTTTCCGGTTTATCCGGAGATTTGGAAAAAATTTAACATCAATACCGTTCCTCATCTCTTACAAAACAGACGAAGATTTCTGTACACATCGGTTGCAAGCCTTTTGATAGATGTCATCTCGAATAATATAATTGACAATTAATTTAATTATGGGTTGACAATAAGTTGATAATAAATATAATGGTCTCATGAATTCAAAAGATAAAATCCTTGAATACCTCCAGGAGAATCAATTTGCTACCGGCAAACAACTCTCTGAATTCATAGGAATATCCAGACAGGCTGTCAATAAACACCTGAAGGCGCTGATACAAAACGGCAGCATAGTAAAGGAAGGAATTACCAGGGGGGCGGTCTACAGAACCCCCTCTTCCAAAAGAAAAATTTCATCTAAAAAAAGATTGGGAAAAACATATTTATTGCCGGATCTTGAAGAAGATAAAGTATTTCAAGAGGTTGCATTGCTTTTAAATCTCAGGCAAGAGCTCAGCAAAAGTGCTTTGAAAATCGTCCATTATGCATTCACAGAAATTTTAAATAATGCCATAGATCATTCTGCATCCGGGAAGTGCCGTATCCAAGTCAGTTTGGATCAATACAGGTTTAATTTTTGCATCAGGGACTTTGGGATAGGCGTTTTTTATTCAATCTTTACAAAATTCAATTTGCCTGATGAGAACGCAGCCATTGGAGAACTCATAAAAGGAAAAACAACAACCATGAGGGAAAAACATACCGGAGAAGGAATTTTCTTTACTTCAAAATCAGCGGATAGTGTTTTTTTCAGATCTCATAAAATCAAACTTATTTTTGATAATCAGAAAAAGGATGTTTTTGTTGAAGAAAAAAAATTTATTAAAGGAACTGAAGTTCTTTTTAGTATCAGTAAGCGCTCAAAGAGAAGACTCGATAAGATTTTTTCTCAATTCGCTCCGGAGGAATTTGACTACCGGTTTGAAAGAACGAGAGCTCTGGTAAAGCTTTTCCAACAGGATTATATTTCGCGATCAGAAGCTAAAAGATTGCTTTATGGGCTGGAAAAATTCAAAGAAATCATTCTCGATTTTGACGGTGTCAAAACGATTGGGCAAGGATTTGCTGATGAAATATTTCGAGTTTTTAAAAAAGCACATCCTGATAAAATCATAAAAATCGAAAACATCAGCCCTACTCTCAAACCGATCATCAATCATGTGGTTGACAATAAATATAAATAAAGATTGACAATAAATTGATAAAAACATGCGGCGGCACCTTTAACGGATTTAACCACAGG
>JBARSG010000231.1:0-5429 GCA_049644625.1 Desulfobacterales bacterium
TAGCTGTTCCAATACCCCGGAACTTTGATGAATCCGGTTATTTTGGGTGGAGTCGCCGCGGAAAAATCCATAGGTTTTAACTGTTGTTGCCAGTAGAACTCATACTCGCCTGAAAGGTTAACCGGACCGTCTCTTTTAAAATCCCAATCGGTTAGATCGAGAACTCCTTTAACTGCTTTTGGGGGAATCCTTTTTTGGAAATCATAACGGCAGGCAGCAAAAAATAACAAAGAGGAAATAATTAAAAATAAAAAATAGTTGAGTAAATTAGATCTCATAACCGTAACTTCTCAATAAATTATGGAGGCGGGTCAATATCATTGTTTAATATCATTATAAATTGTTTATGTAAATCACAATGAATCAGGGGGCGGGAAGTTTATCTCAAGACCTCATCTTTAATATTCCGGGTGATTATGATAAAAATCTTCTCAAGCTTCAAACCCTATCCTTTTCTTTGGAATAATATTCCTGATTGTCGTAAAACGTTCGGGGAATTTTATTTTGACTGTATTCCGGCGTTTTAAGTTTGGAACACCCGAGGATCATCCAGATCTTGGACAGTCTATCCTGGCCGGTGACCCGCTGCCGGATTCTAAAAAATGGAAATTTCTCGGTTCTGTCCACGGCAACCCGGATATACAACAGTTCCAGGCAGTTTATCATGACGATAAAACCGATAATGGTGTTGAACCATAGATAATCAGTGAAAGCTCCGGGGTGATAAAGGGGCGAAGATTGAAAAATGTAGCAGAAGGAATAGATCTGAAAAACCAGGTACGCCAGGCCAATCGTCAATAAAAGAATCCCAAGAAGCCCCTTGGCCTGATAGAACATTCGATCCCTGGACTCTAACTCGGAACAGATATCAATTCTTTCTTTTTCCGATGGGATCTCTTTACCATATGCCACAATCATCAACCATAACCGGTAGGCCCGTTCCCTTTCCCGGAAATACCCCCCGAAAAAAAAACTGAAGATGCTCGTAAGGGCAGCGGAAGAAATCAAAAAAGCGGCTGGTTTATACATAGAAACCTCTTAACCGGATCTGAATCATATTATTATATTTAAAACCATGAACGTTCTTCAAAGTCAATCTTCAAATACGACCAAATTCAGCAAAATTAATAAGAACAATCCATGCTTTGGCATCGAATTTTAAAGATGAATCGTTACATAACTGTGAAGCTTCCTCCCGGGACACAAAAATAACTTCGATATCCTCAGATCCTTCATTATCGTCATTGGAGGGGTCTCCATCACATTCAATATATACCATGGAAACGGATTCATCAGTCATTCCTGCGGATGAATATATCGAAGGGCCTACTTTTATGAAACGGGTGATCTCTAAACCGGTTTCCTCTTTTAATTCACGGCGAGCTGCTTCTTGAACGGTTTCCCCTTCATCAATAAGTCCCGCCGGGAAACCGTATTCATAATCTGCTAACGGAACCCGGTATTCTTTGGTGATGACCATCTTTCTTTTAGATTTATGAAACGGAACCATGACCACCGCATCCGATTTGGCAAAATCGTTGGTCACACATTTGGGTTCTTTTACTCTGGAAGCAATCTGCCAAATCTTATGGTCACCATTTCTGTCAACATAGGACACATGGAACAGGTTTAACCATTTGAGGTTCGTAAGTTTCTTTGAATCTATGATTTTCATTTGCTGTTCCTTTTAAGGTGAGTTGTTTTTTCCGAGGACCTTACCTGCTGTCTGATAGTTTAAGAAAAAATAATAAAAAGAAACCCGTTATGATCAATGCCCCGGAAAGACTGATGCCCAAGGAAAAATAACCCTTATCCGCCATAATCCCGATCAGAGCGGGGACAACGCCACCCCCTAAAACAAAAGCTATGGGTATGGTTAACGATATGGCCATATTTCTGTTTTCCGGTGTACTTATTGTTGACAATGCCGCAAAACCCGCGGGATAGAAGCATACCGCCAACACGGGTTGAAGGAATACTAAAGCCGCAATCCAATATGTCGAAACCATCCCTATCAGTAATGTAAGAATTCCGGTAACAAAAAATACTCCAATCATAATGGGTTTCGAACCAAACCGATCGGTTGCCCATCCTCCTAAAAATGCCATCCCTAACGTCGAAATTCGGGAAGTGCCGACCAGACTGTTCGCCCAATCTTGACTCATGCCATGTTCGGTTACCAGGTATAACGGAAGCATATTATAAATTCCCAGTGTGCTTGTAATGGCCAAACTGAATAGAACAATCAAGATCCAGAAAGCGGGGATTTCAAGAATTTTCTTAATAGACGAAAAATTTGGGGCTTCTCCCAAGAAATTTCCTCCTTTACCCAATCGGGAAAATACAATTCCCATAATAACCGAAACCATTCCAACAAAAATTAAAATATTACGCCAGATAAACCAGTGAAGAAGCATCTCGGCCAATAACGGTGTCAAAATAAAACTTAAATTCGGGGCAAGTTCATGAATCGCTACTGCTTTACCCCAGTGTCTTGGTTTAACCAGAGATGTAACGGTTGTAATTCCCGATGGAAGATATATGCCTGCGGATATTCCAAGCACAAATACACAACATCGCATGGCAAAAAGACTTTCGCTAAAAGAAATTAATGAAAGAGCCACACCCACAGCAATTGCAGAAACAGCGATTGTTTTTCTATGGGTAATACGAGAAGATATGTGCCCGGACCCCAGAAGGGATATGAAGTACCCGATGGAAAGGAACAGAAAAAGCGAACCCGCATCACCATGGCTAAATCCCAAATCTCTTTCAATGGTAGGCAGCAATGGAGCTGCAATGATTCGGGCAGTAAAGTTTAACAAAAATATGGATGCTATGAGCAGGAGTGGACTGAGTTGGGTGCGAAAAGTCTCACTGCCGATGGTATTGCCTTTGCCAACCTGAGTTGTCTCAACATCATTCAAAATTTACTTTTCCATTCCGGATTTTTCATCACTCGAGTTCGCCACAGAGTTTCCAACCGTTACGACGTGCTTTTAAAAATGTCCGCAAAGGGGTTGTTAAACGGGGTGTTTTTTGTCTTGACTTTCTTTTCCCTGATCCGACTCTCCGGTTTTGTCCTTTGTTGTTTGCTGCGAATTTTCGGCTTTTCACCGGGATTGGATTTCATGGAGAGGCTGATCCGGTTTCTTTCCAGGTCAACATCAAGTACGGTGACCATGACCTTTTGGTGAACCTTTACGACTTGGGCGGGATCTTTGACAAACCTGTCCGACAATTCACTGATATGAACAAGACCGTCCTGGTGAACCCCGATATCTACAAATGCCCCGAAAGCGGTAACATTGGTCACAATTCCAGGCAGCTTCTGGCCGGATTCCAGATCTTCAATTTTCTCGATGTTGCTTGCAAAGGCAAAGGATTCAAATTCATCCCGAGGATCACGCCCGGGTTTTGCCAGCTCTTCCATGATATCTTTCAGGGTTGGAATACCCACACGGTCCGTCACATATTTTGAAATGTCAATTCCACGCCGAAGTTGTGCATCATTCATCAGATCGGAAACCGTGCATCCCAGATCGTGGGCCATGGAAAATACAATCCCATAACTCTCCGGGTGTACAGCGCTTGCATCCAGCGGGTTGGCGCCGTTCTTTATCCTTAAAAACCCGCTCGATTGTTCGAAGGCCTTGGGCCCGAGACGGGGGACATTTCTTAAATCATCTCTGGAAGCAAATGCACCGTTTTCATCCCTGTATTGCACAATATTTTTTGCAAGCCCGGGGCCAAGACCCGAAACATAGGTAAAAAGCTGTATGCTGGCCCGGTTGACGTCAACGCCGACACCATTAACACAGCTAATCACAACATCATCCAGAGCTTCCTTCAACGAAGACGGGTCCACATCATGCTGGTACTGGCCCACGCCGATTGACTTGGGATCTATTTTTACCAGTTCCGCCAGGGGGTCCATCAGCCGTCTGCCAATGGACACTGCGCCTCGTACGGTAAGATCATGGTCAGGGAACTCTTCCCGTGCCACTTCCGAGGCAGAGTATACCGAAGCCCCGCTTTCATTAACCAGCAAAATCGAGATGTTTTTTCCCAGATTCATCTGCTTCAAAAATGCCTCTGTCTCCCTGCCGCCGGTCCCGTTTCCCACGGCAATGGCTTCAATATCAAAGCGTTCGCATAAGGATTTTACCGTGTTCCCGGCGTTTTCAGCCTGTTTTTCAGACAGATGCGGATAAATGGTATCATTGTGGAGAAGTTTGCCCTGCCGGTCAAGGCAGACCACCTTGCATCCGGTTCTGAATCCGGGGTCAATGCCCATCAGCCGTCTGCCGCCAAGAGGGGGCGCCAGGAGCAACTGGCGCAGGTTGTCCGCAAATACCCTGATTGCTTTCGTATCCGCTCTTTCTTTTGTGGCAATGCGCAGTTCCGTTTCCATGGCGCGTGACAGAAGCCTTTTGTAGCTGTCGTACACCGCTATTTTTACCTGGTCCGAATCCAGGCCGTTTCCTTTGACAAACAGACCTTCGAGAACCTTAACCGCCTTATCCTCGGGCGGAGCAAGGGTCAGATTTAATATATCTTCTTTTTCCCCCCGGCGCATGGCAAGGACCCGGTGGGACGGCGCGGCGGACGCGGGTTCCTCCCAGTCGAAATAATCCTTGTACTTGGCGCCGTCCTGCTCCATGCCGGATGCGACCCGGCTTTTGAAAACCGCCTTGCCGGTATACAAATTCCGCAGCAGAACCCTTGCATGCGGGTCCTCGTTAATGATTTCAGCAATAATATGCCGTGCACCGGAAAGCGCATCTTCCACCGTGTCAACTTCCTTTTGGGCGTCGATAAATGCCGCGGCAGCTTCTGCCGGGTCTATTCCCCTTTGTTCAAAAAGTTCCAGGGCAAGCGGCTCAAGCCCTTTGTCTCTGGCAACGGTAGCTTTAGTACGGCGCTTGGGTCGGAATGGCAGGTAGATGTCTTCCAGAACGGAAAGCGTTTGGGCGGCCCGCACCCTCTCTTTCAGTTCATCAGTCAAATGGCCGTGTTTTTCGAGAGAGTTGAGAATCGTTTCCCTGCGGCCGTCAAGTTCCTCGAGGTATTTCAATCTGTCCCTGATGGAAGTTATCGCAATTTCGTCAAGACTGCCCGTGGCTTCCTTTCTGTAGCGTGCGATAAACGGAATGGTTGCGCCTTGTTCTAAAAGGTTTACCACGGCGTTTATCTGTATTTCCTTAAAGCCGAGTTCTTCGAATAGGGTGGTGATCTGTTTATCGTTCATTGGCCCTCAATCAAAATTCAGGGATTTTGCCCCGCCTGCCATTGCAAGGCACGAGCGGGCCGGCCCAAATTGGAATAATGGCCCCGGTGAAATAGAAAAAAGTTTCACCCCAGTACGATCTGCCGGACCTACCCCAGAAACATCTGCCGGAGCTACCCCAGTACCATCTGCCGGAGCT
>JBARSG010000232.1:0-4163 GCA_049644625.1 Desulfobacterales bacterium
TTACGGATGCAGGAGAAAAAGAAATTAAGCGTATCGCCATAAACGGTGGAATGAAGACAATGCTTGATGATTCTATTTTAAAATTGGATCAGACAACACTGTCCGAAATTATTAGAATTGTACCCCATGAAATGATAAAAGAATATAAATCCAGACCCGAAGGACGTTGAGCTTCCGAGGACAATTTCATTTGACACACAAGTCACTTTTTTCTATAATTTGCAGATCTTAAAATAATAACCTCATGAAAAGACATATGAAATCAGTACTGACGATAATTGCTGCCGTGGTTCTCCTCATGCTCCAATCCGGAGAGGCTCAGGCCGCCAACCTTAAATATGTGAGAACCGCTAAACACCAAGATTTTACAAGAATTGTGTTCGAATTCCAGAACACAGCTCGATTCAACAAGCCTGTAATCGATGGTGAGGGGAAATTTTCCGTGGTTTTCCCTGACAGCACAACAGTCCTGCCCCGACGAATTCTTTATAAGACAACCCAAATCCAGCCGGTTCATTCCATTGAGTTTATTCAAAAGGGGACTCTTTTGACAGCCGGCATCAAACTCTCTTTTCCCTATTTCAAGCTGAAGGTTTTTTCTCTTCCCGGTCCCGACCGCGTTGTTATCGATGCATACTTAATAACTCCACCGCCCAAGGAGGTTGTGACGGAAGAATCTTTGCATGCCGAGCCTATGGCTAAAGAATCAAAGGAGCCTGAAACAAAAGAGCCTAAAGCTATGCCGGAGGAATCACCCGCAAAAGAATTAACCCGGGTTGTAAAGAAGGAACCAAAGGTTATCCCAGAAAAATCTCCGGTAAAACAGACCGATGAAAACTACACTCTTCAGACATATATGCTGGTCCTGTTAAATTTTCTTGCCATTGTTATTGTTCTGTTGCTTAGTTTTAATCTGTTGAAAAAGAAGTCCGGCATCAATTCAAAACATGTCGGCAAGATTTCCGATTCTCTGAAAACAGTCGATGAACGGATTGCCGCCATAGATGCCATGATTAACAGAGAATTTAAAAAGCATGATTAATCCTGATTACCGGTGACACCATGACTGATGAAAACCAGACAGAAATAATTGTTGGTCTTTCGGACGGGGAAAAAAAAGACCTTGAAAAATTGATAACCTCGTTCAAAGAAAAGGGGTCTTCAGAACCACCCGATCCATCTGCCGAAGATGTTCACAATCAGATTAAATCCATGAGTGCAAAACTTGCACATTTTGGTGATGTTTTGCTCAAATTCGACGCTAAAATGAAGTCATTTTACGAGATATTACTCCTTTCTTATAAAAAAAGCGAGATCATGAACCAGCGTATAGATACAATTGTAGAAATCATGAAAGACCGAAAAAACCTTTAGCCGGAAGGTGAATTATGGACGACCGCATTGTTAGGCAGGACACTGTCGTAACCCGTATTATTGACGGCTCTATCACCATCGACTCCCTCAAAGAGTTTGAAAATCTGTTAAAGATCTTTCCAGATAATCCGGGAGTCCATAGAGTCTTTGCGAACTTTCTGGCACAAGAAAAACCGTTTGACGCTGTGGATAACTACAGAATATCGGCCAATTTTTTTATACAAGCGGGCCAGATATTGCAGGCCATTGTTTCCAAAATCTTTGAGTGGCGTCTCGCCAAGCCGTCCCATCAGGAGGAACAGGAATTCTATTCAGACCTTCATAAAGGCAGTTCAAAAGAAGTTCCGGTGCAGCGTTTTTTTGCCGGGCTGACAGTTGAGCAACTTATCGCTTTTATGAATGAGCTGACTCCCCGGTATGTTCCTGCACAAAGCATGGTGAAAAAATTCGGCGACCGGGAAACTCATTTGAGTTTCGTGGTTTCCGGAGCCCTGGAACAAACGACCCACCATCCTTTGAAAAAAGATGAAAAGGTCCGGGAAAAAACAAAGAAGGACCTTATGGAAAATGACTTTTTTGGTGAATTTTATCCATTTGAAGAGGAAAAAGTTTCTCAAACAGTAATTAAGACAATCACTCGCGTTGAATTGGCCGAAATCTCTAAATCCATGCTGACGAAAATTTGCAGACAATACCATGATGTCGAGCCGCTTGTCGATCGCCTGCACCAGGCCCGTTTGGAATCGGATGAAAAAAAATTTTCGAAAATAGTTCGAAAAACAGTCCGGCATCAGTTCCCCACACAGGTAAATCTTAAGGTTTTCCAGGATCATAAAGATAGAGCCCCTTTGGAGCTTTCCGGGTTCACGGATGATATTTCTTTAGGCGGCGCATCCGTTATTTTGAGTGCCAAGTATCAAATCGGCCATTCTTTTAACCTGATCGGAAGAAATGTTAAAATCCAGATGTGTTTACCCATAGAATCTATTGCGATTAATATGTTGGGCACTGTTGTCTGGGCTAAGGACGTTCCCCTGGAAGGAAAAACAACAGCCATCGTCGGCATCCAGTTTAAAGAAATGACTGATACTGACCGTGAGCTGTTGAAAGAGTACTGTTATGGATCCGAGGGGGAGCAAAATTTGATATGGAGTTTATGGAACTCGCTTTTGGAAAAGTAGTGACGGAAAGGTGACACGTGAGAGAAGAACAAAATACCGACAGGAAACCACCCCCGCAAATATGGGCCATCGGCGGAGGCAAGGGCGGGGCCGGAAAGAGTGTTGTTAGTACTATCCTTGCTTTTTGGCTTTCCCGGATGGGCAAACGGACTGTTCTTGTGGACGTAGATCTGGGCGGGGCCAACTTGCACACCCTATTGGGAATTAAAAGTCCATTAAAGACTCTAAACGATTTTATTACCAAAAAATCCGAAGCATTAGAGGATATCTGTATCGATACCGAGGCTCAAAACCTTCGCCTCATCAGCGGCGCCAGTGACGTCCTTTCCCTGGCCAACCCCCATTTTAGCCAAAAGGTAAAACTTATTAACCACTTTTCAAGGTTAGATGCCGATTACGTGATGCTCGATCTTGGCGCCGGGACTTCTTTTAATGTCCTCGATTTCTTTCTTGCCGCCAATAAAAAGATTATCGTCCTAACACCGGAGCCGACATCGATTCAGAATGCATATATATTTATTCGAAATGCGGTTTACCGAAAGTTAAGTCGTCTTTCCAGCAAAACCCCATCTCTCCAAGCGCTTATTAAAACAGCCATGGATCCAAAAAATGTGCTCAAAATTCGAACCGTTAAAAGGCTTCTTCAGTTCATTGAAGAGTCGGGCGGAAAAGATGTAATGGACGTTTTAAGAAAAGAAATTGAAAAGATCCGGCTGACAGTAATTACCAACATGGCCAGGGATAACAAAGAAAAAAATGCGGGTCGGATTGTACAGATTGTTGCTGAAAAATATTTAACCATACAATCCACAGAGTTGTTTAGCGTGTCTTATGACAGGCAGATCCGTGCAATGGTTTCCGACATGTCCCCTCTAATCAAAATTGACCAGTCCAGTCATGCTTTCGCCGACATTTATGAAATCGCCAGCAAGTTATTGTAAGTTTGTCAGTAACTTACACTTATCACGGGCTTTTTAGGTTTGATGCTTGTCAATCTTCATTTCTTCTGATAATTAACCCCCATGAAAAATTCAAATGATGACCCGTTATTAATACTTGCATCCCGTTCCCCGAGGCGACGGTATCTGTTAGAACAAGCAGGCCTTTCCTTTTCTGTAATACCCAGCAGCATCGATGAAACATCCGTCCCCATATCTTCGCCTGAAACCTATGTCAGGGTTCTATCCGAAGCCAAGGCCTATAACGTATCAGAAAAATATCCTAAAAAATGGGTTATCGGCGCTGATACTATTGTTCTGAAAGACCAGACCATACTCGGTAAGCCCGTTTCCAGAGCCGAAGCCCGCACCATGTTGAAACAACTCAGCGGGCAGACCCATCAGGTTTTTACCGGTTATTCAATCTGCTGCAAAGAGAAACGCCGAAAATTTTCCGAAACAATTAAAACAGAAGTTCTTTTTAAAAACCTTACCGATCAAGAAATTGAGTGGTACATACATACAGCCGAGCCTTTTGACAAAGCAGGGGCATACGCCATTCAGGGCCTGGGCACCTTCCTGGTTAAAAGCATCAACGGTTCTTATACCAATGTTGTCGGGCTTCCGGTTTGCGAGGTCATTGAATTCCTTATAAAGGAAGGTGTATTGG
>JBARSG010000233.1:0-6388 GCA_049644625.1 Desulfobacterales bacterium
ATAATCGGAAAAATGTATCTTGTTTTTTTTGACGGTTTTTCCATGGTAAAGCCCTTTACATGAAAATTTACGCCTAATATCTGCTCAATATCTTCTTCACAATCGCTCAACAAGGTTTAAATTTCAATTGCTCCATTCATTAATTGCTCCACAAAGGCCCGGTCAGCAGGCGCAAAATCAAATTTATCAAGCTCATGGGTAAATACCCATCTGATTTCTTCATGATCCAGCAATTTGAAATCACCCGTTTCCCAGGAGGCTCTATAGGCCATTAATTCTATTGTACCAAAATCATAAGTATGTATATTTGAACCGAGATATTCTCCAACATTCACATGGACATCAAACTCTTCCTTTAGCTCTCTTTTTAAACACGCCTCCGGTGTTTCATCGGGTTCGACTTTGCCTCCGGGGAATTCCCACAGATTTGGCAATCGTGCAGTTGGTTTTCGTTTGGCTATAAGTAGCATTCCGTCATTAACGAATATTGCCGCGGTTACTTTGATCATTCTTTTTTCCATTTTTATTATCCGATTTGAGAGTTATAGCATATATTTTTCTATGAAAATAAAATGTTAGCTTAAGTCCGTGTAACATCTCAATAAACTATGGTTGGTTTGCCACCTTCTTCAGACGGTCCTGATAGCCCAATCCCTCGTAAATTTTATAGATCATCTGTAACCACTTATTTGCTTTCGAGTAGAAGTGAACCTCGGGAACATGTCCCCGGCTCAACTCAATGAGAAACTGGGTAAAGATGATCCACTGCATGGCTTCATCGATATTATACAGCACGGCCGAGTGGTAGCGAAATTCGATGGTGGCGCGATACCAGTATGAATGAAGATTCAGGCCGTGATAGCGGGTTTTATCATAACGCGGGTTCCTGGCTGATTCTATATCGTAACGATTTTCAGGCGAATACCAGAGTTGCTTGATCCGGCAATTGTCTGTCTCTAATTCACATTCACAGATATCCAGAAAAGCTTCCACATCGATTTCCATGGGCCGGCAGGTTTCGGCATTCTGCCGATCTCCCGGGATGAGCAGATAAAATTGATCTTCGTATTCATGCACGATACGAACAAGTTTCCGAAGCTGCTTGCAGCCGTATTTCTCAGGATCAACACCGTGATGAACATGAAATCCGCAGGAGTTATCAATATCGACCCCCTCGATATTGCGTAGAAACTGAAAGGCCAGGTAGGCCTGCACCAAGCCTTCAATGCCGTTTAGAATCGGGCTGGTTAGTTCTGCGCCGCATTGCGTATGACCTTTGCCTCTGACGGAAGAATCTTGTTCAAAGTGCCATGAGTTACTGTCGGCACCGATATGTATTTTGTAGTCCTTACAGAGGTCTAAAAAGTGCCGGCCGTCTTTGGCACGGGATGAGATACAATATGGCTTAATGATATTACCGTCAATTGGGGCGATAACATAATTTAGCCCAAAAAATTCAATCTCCACACCAAAGGGTTGATCGGTGAAGTACTGTAACATGGGGTATTTGTGCTTGAGGTGGAATACCAGGTTGTTAGATTCCGTCATCATCAGACTTTTCCTTAATGAATGTTCCTATAAAACACTACACCACTCACATTTTGGTCTTTTTTTTTGGGGAATTAGCAATTTAATAATTTATTGATATTGCAATAACAAAATAACATACCGCACCTCAAATGTCGAGACTAAAATGCGCATAACCGACTATTTTTATTGATCTTTGAGCGAGCTTTTAGAATTGGTATGATATGCTGAGCGAGCCAAATGCATCAACACTGTCTTGCCCATGGTATTCTTTGGTGCGATAAATTTGTGTATAACTAATACGCACCCGGTGTACCTGGATCGCTATACCTGCCTGTAGATCGCCAACCCATGGCTTTTTATCCACCGAATGGCTATTAGAGAAGGTATTTCCGTCAAGAAATATATTATACAATACAGCACGTCCTTCTATGCCGGCGAATAGATACCAGTTAAAGCCTTTCTTGCTCCGGAAAAAACCGCCGCCCGGTAAGCTCGGCCGGATGCGAGGCGGACCGAAATCTTCATCCAGGTCCGGCCCTATCCTTAGGGTCAGGCCGACGGAAGCATAGGTAAAGACATTGCCAAGACTGCCACCAAAATGAGGAATAACATCATACTCTAAACCATATAACAACATATTTTTTTCCAAGCGTCGCGCCTGTTCATAGAATAAGTTCACACCCGGCTCATTCTCCAATTGATTGTCCCAACCCTCAGGTTTACGCAAACCGAAGATGGAATGCCAGCCCTTTTGCACTTCTTCAGCAAATGATAACGGGCCGACCACACCGATATCGAGCTCAAGTTTGTCATAGCGTTTACTCCCCTGGTTAGCAACCAACCCGAAGCCCAGGTACAGCCAACCCGCATAAGGCCGATCTTCCGTGATCAACTGAGGGTCGGTAATATCTTCGGGTGTATAAATATTCTGGCCGATTGAAATGCTGGCTCGTGTTTGCAGCGCATTTCCGGGGTGTGTAAGCGCATCTTCCGCAATGAACCAAGGGAGTTTGGTTGCTGCATCCGTGATCCATTGTATGGGTTGGGTCAGGCAACTAAAGCGTGTGCCATGAGTGAAATGTCTGTCAGTGCCGCCGCCGAAAAAATCATTTGCGAATTGCACGCTGCACGTAAGGCCGGGCTCATCGGCCAAAGCCGGCCGAGGTTCATCGTAAAAACACAAGACAGTCAAGATAAGTATAAGTATAAGTATTCGAACAAAAAACATCAGACAAACCTTTTTCCAATGGGCTTAATGGTGTCTTTGAGCATAATGTGAAACACAGATATCATAGATTGTAATTGTCAAGTCAAGTAAATCCTGGTTTTAACGGTTGTTGAATCACCAGTTAACCGGGATTAAGGATCCTGATTAAAAAACGTTGTGTTCTCTGTGAGAGACTTGTATAAGATCCTTTCAGGCTCAATATCAAGATCCCCTTATACAGGGCAACGAGAAAATTGACTTCAAGAAAAGCTGTACTATCATTAAAAAGAATATTAAAAAAAATTCTGACATCAACTCGTGGAGTTTTAAAGTTATTTAGGAGCTGAAAATGGAATGTGAACGATGTAAAGAGGCCATAGGAAAAGGCGAAGAACGGGAGCATCACAGCCAGATCTTGTGTGAGGATTGCTATATGGATTTGCTTTCTCCGGCCCGCACGTGTGATCCGTGGGCGGTTCACAGTGCCCAAACCTTTGCCAAAAAGAGCGGCGGCAGTCTTGAGCTAACTGAAATCCAGACAAAGATTCTTGAGATTGTTCAAGAGGCCGGCGGTGCAGAGCCCGATTTGATCGTGGAGAGACTTCAAATCAAACCGGCGGATCTTGAAAGGGAGGTTGCGGCACTCCGGCATATGGAAAGGATAAGGGGGGAACTGAGGCAAGGAAAAAAATTTCTGATTCCCTGGTAATTTGCTATTCTGCTTCCCGTAACGTTCTCATATTCGTTGGGATAACTCACAGAGGCTGTCTATTATGGAGAACCCGTCCGATGCCATGGAGTTCGCCAACATCCTCCATCACCTTAACTACCGATGGAGTGCAGAGGCCCTTGCCCTGTCCAAAGGAGACAAAGCGCCGTTTGAGCTCTATCAGATATACGAACCGTATAAAGATTTCATCAGTCTTGATACCCTGGCCCGAATCGATGGGCTAAGGGATGACGCTGTCAAAATCCGCCTGAAACATTCTTTGATTGATCATTACCTTCGCCGGCAACTTCTCCCCCATGAAACCGAAATGCAAACCTGGATGAGGGGGGCGGCAGCAGCTGTAAACGGAGAAAAGGTCTATTTTAAAGAAATTATTCCCTGGTGTCAAAAGTCGAGCACCTATAAAAAGAGACAGATTCTTCATAAAGAGACCCGACCCCTCTGCAAGTTTTTAAAGCCCTTTGTCCTAAATTACTGGAACATGCTGCTGGAAATCCTCGAAAAGGATCTGGGGTTTGACAGCTACATCCAATACTGCCGCCATAAAAAAGGGATTGACTACCCATATTATTACCGATATTTTAAGAAGGTCCTACGGGAAACCGATGAGATTTATTTTTCCGCAATGAAACGATGGAGTCGGGAGCGTTACGGGTTGCCCATGAGCGCGCTGACCCGATTTGACGCCATCAACCTCCTGGGACTCGGGGAATTCGATAATTTTTTCCCGGATATACCGATGAAAAACCTTACCCGTTTTTTTCACCACTGGAATATCGATCTCCATAAAACGCCGGGTCTGAACCTTGAATTGGGGAGAGAGTCCGGAAAAAGCGCCCAGGCCGCCTGTTTCATTCTTCAAGTCCCGGAGGAGGTTTACATTCTCATGAGGCCCGAGGGAGGATGGATTGATCTTGAAACACTCTGGCATGAATTGGGGCATGGATTATCTGCGGTCTTTACATCCCCCGATCTTACCATGGTTGATCGGGACATGGCCACCAACTACAGCCTCTCTGAATCTTTTGCCTTTCTTCTCCAAAACCTAACCCTTTCCCGTCCCTTTCTGGACGAATACCTGGGACTTCGGCCCGAGGCTTGCAACACGTTAGTCTATCATAAGGTGCTTAAAGATCTTTCTGTGTTCAGACGGTATGCGGCCAAATTGTTATCAGAGTTTGAGATGTTCTCAAAAGGAGACCTCTCCGGCGGAGATCGATATTCAAGGCTAATGACCCGATATACCGGTTTTTACTACCAAGCCGAAACACATCTTTTTGACCTGGCGCCGGAATTCTATTGCCTGGACTATCTTCTGGGTTGGATGGGTGAATCGATGCTGGAAGACTATCTGCGAACAAATCTTGGAGACCGATGGATGTTCGAATCCGAGACCGGCAATATTTTGAAAAATTGGTGGGCCCAAGGGAACCGGTACGATATTTTTCAGTTTTTCGATCAAAACGATCTCGGACATCTGAGCGCGGACAGGCTGCTCATGCGCTGGAAAGAGAATTTACTTTAATGGTTTCTCTATTTTTTGCAAATTACATTTTTCTGGTTAACCCGTACATCCACGTAAATTGCCCAAGATTACACTATGAAAATTTAACTACTTTGTTACGCCCGTTCCGCTTTGCAGCATACATGGCCGTATCTGCATTTTTAATTAGCGTTTCGATATTTTTTCCATCCTCCGGGTAAGTTGATATGCCTAAACTGATAGTTAGTCTCGACAACTTATCCAGTCTTATTTGAGAAAATCCTTTTCTCAGCCTCTCTGCCAGAATATAAGCTACTTTTTTGTTGGTTTCAGGAAAAAATATCACAAACTCTTCCCCCCCATATCTTGCGACAACATCCGTCTGCCTTAAGTTCTTTTGAAAAAATCTCCCTGCTGCCTTTAAGACCTGATCTCCTGCACTGTGGCCGTATATATCGTTGACATTTTTAAACTTGTCAATATCAACCATCGCAATTGAAAATGCTTTGTTGTAGCGCTCAGACCTTATTAACTCATCCTGAAGCCTGGACATAAAATAACGTCGAATATACAGTCCTGTCAGAAAATCAGTAATAGCCATCTCCTGGAGTTGTGCCTTGTTGATTGCCACTGCAGCCTGATCGGTAACGGCTTTGAGCATTTCAATATCAACTTCAGTAAAGTGGGTGTCATCCCGTTTATTCGTCACATTAATGACGCCGATAGCTTCGTTGTAAACGAGCATGGGGATGCAAGCGATGGAACGGACAAAGGAGGAATCCGCCTCGATGAATTCCTTTTCACCCTTGGTATTATTTAATATTATTGGTTTTGCTTCTTGAAAAGCCTGCCCAGCCACGCCTTCTCCGGGCTTAAATTTTTTACACTCCACTTGTTTGTTGTTTATTTTTTCCTGGTAGTCATTATCTTCCAATCCCTCTATAATACTGACGCTCAATTGATTCGTATCAGGATCATAAAGCATAATGGAACCTTTCTCTGCTTTGGTTATACTGATCGCCTTTCCTAATATATACTTGAGAAGGTTTTTTAAATCACTGATATAGGTCATGGCTCTGCCGATATTGTAAAGGAGAGATAAATTCTTGAGGATTTTATCCAGTTCTTGCCTTTCCTTTTGCCTTCTTATATAAAGATTACATGCATTTAAACAAATCGATGCTTGGTTGGCAATATGTTTAATATAATCATATTCAATCTCATCAATGGGTTGACCGTTACTCTTCTCACCAATCGTCAAAAGGCCGATCACCTCTTCTTTCATTATAAAAGGGAACCACCATTCGGAATTCATTTTTTTCAGATTGTCGTTTTCAGAAAATTCCTTAAAAATTGGGTTACCGGAAGCGTCTTTTATGGGAAATGGTTCTTTTTGAAGAATTTTTTGCCAAAGAGGCCCTTTATTCTTATCAAATCT
>JBARSG010000234.1:0-2238 GCA_049644625.1 Desulfobacterales bacterium
CATGTTGACGGCATTTTTCGGCTTGGCTTTTCTGGTTGCATGCGGAGATCAGAAAGAGGCCGAAAAGTCTAAAACAGAAGTGACTTCAGCGGATGTAAAAAAAGAAGCAAAAGAAGCAATGGAAACTGCCAAAACCTACGCCCAGCAGCAAAAAGAAGAATATTTACAGCAGATAGAGGCCAAGATGAAAGAATTTGACCGAGAAATGCAGGAGCTGCTGGCCAAAACACAATCAAGAGCAACTGACCTGAAAGAGGAAAGCAAAGCACAATTTAATCAGAGCATGGAAGAGTTGCGCAACAAAAAGCAGGCGGTCGCTGAGAAATTAAATGAACTAAATTCTGCAAGCGCCGAAGCCTGGGAGGACATTAAATCCGGAACGGATTCGGCAATGGACGAACTGAGCAAAGCGTTTGACCGGGCGCGTTCGCATTTCAAGTCATGAAGCCAGTCCACGAAAAGTAAGGTGCGTCGTGACCCTTTGACGACGGCCATCGGCATTACAAATCACGCGCGATACATGTGGGTCAAAGGTGTCATAAGAGACAAACGCGACATCCTGGCGGTACAGACTCTGCGAAATCAAGTGATGGCTGCCACGTTTTTGGCGTCTACCGCAATTCTTATCTGTCTTGGGTAGTTCAGGGCAGCTTTTCGACCGGGTGTATTCAGAGAGATCTCTCATGCGCTCAATCTGTTTGGGACAAAAACCGAAACATTGTGGATGTTCAAACTGATGCTGCTGGGTATATTATTCTTTGTCACTTTTTTTAATTTTACTCTATCCATCCGTTACTACAATCACGACGGGTTCATGATCGACACGTTTGAGCAAAACGATTTTACCGTTTCCGCGGAAGCTGTTACCCAGGTTCCCAATCATGGCGAGCTATGTTACACCATCAGCATGCGCGGGTTCTACCTTTCGGTGCCGCTGGCCCTGTGGCTGTTCGGTCCGATCTGGATGTTGACCGATAGTCTGGTTTTAATGGCCGTTTTACATCGCCTGGATCGAGAGACGTGAATATGTTTGAGAATTGATTCTCCTAATTTTTTCTTTCGGTTTTGTTCATCAAGTAAGGAATGCTTTTGATGGATCTGCAAAGTATAATTGAAAATTATGGATATGCGGCGATTTTAATCGGTACATTTTTAGAAGGAGAAACCATCCTGGTGCTGGCAGGTCTGGCAGCCCACCAAGGATATCTGGAACTGACCGGTGTGATTTTCGCTGCCTTTCTGGGCAGTCTTTGCGGCGATCAGCTTTTTTTTTATTTGGGACGCAAACACAGTCAGGCGGTTCTGTCCAGGCGACCTTACTGGAAATCGAAAGCGGAAAAAGTTCACAAGATGATGAACCAATTTCAAACACCGATGATCCTATCCTTTCGGTTTCTTTACGGACTGCGCACAGTTGCCCCTTTTGTCATTGGAATGAGCCCTGTATCCTTCAAAAAGTTCATTTTGCTCAATGCCGCTGGAGCGCTGGTCTGGGCGGTAGCCGTCGGATCCGGAGGCTATCTTTTCGGTCATGCCCTGGAGATATTTGTCGGAAAAATCAAGCATTATGAAGTGCAAGTATTTGCTATGATAGCACTCCTTGGTTTACTTGTTTGGACCGTGCATTTATATCATCGAAAAAAACATAAATTATAAACAAGAAATAGGCGGTATCTTCTGTACAAGCCATTTCTTTTCAGGATTTCAACGTTATGAATTTTAATTGGCTACTTGTACATCTTTTGCCATCCATTGGATTTATTCTGGCGCTGGCTTTATTGTCCTACATCTTAAAAGAGCGAAGATCGCCAACCAGCACCCTTGCCTGGCTGATGGCCATCTTTTTTATCCCCTACCTGGGAGTGCCGCTTTACCTTATTTTTGGCGGGCGCAAGATGATCAGAAAGGCTGAAACAAAACCGAAGCTTTCACAAGACAACTCAAAACCTTTCAGCGATACTTATATCAGCAAAGCGTATTTGATTGAGCCCGGCGATGGTATTTTCCCACCATCAGCGCACACCCACATCACATTCCTGCCAGAAGGCGAACAAGCCTTTCAAACAATATTAGACCTTATTGAGAATGCCCGCTACTCCGTTTATATTGCGACTTTCATATTGGGAAAAGATGAAACCGGCAGTGCCGTTGTGCGCGCCCTTGCCAGAAAAGCTTTGCAAGGCCTAAAAATTTGTCTCCTTTTATATGCGTTGGGATCGGTGAGCATATCTAAGAAGT
>JBARSG010000235.1:0-17583 GCA_049644625.1 Desulfobacterales bacterium
TCCGGGGGCTGAATGCCCAGGAATCGGGACAGGGGCTCGATTCCGTTGCCGGTTAACGGACGGTCGAACATGCGCAGAAAATCTTCTTCGGTATAGGCTATCGATTCATCCGATTCCCACAGTGAGCTTTCCACCGCCAGTGAAAACAGACGTTTTAATTCCAGATCTTCAACTAATGCTTTGAGTTGCGTCAGACTCGATAGCGAGTTTGTTAAATCCGTGCAATCGAAATAATTAAATGCCTTTTGAAACCCTTCTGAGTTTAGGGCCCGGCTGACTCGGCGATTGCGGGTGGTTTTTTCGATAATGTAAGGGTCTTCAATCTGGCTATGATTCAAAAATATCCGCATCAAACGCTTTTCTATTCGCGAAGGTATCATAATTTCATCGCGGGTTTCGTGCTGATACTTGATTTTGATGAGGGCTTTCAAATAGTCTTTTTCCCTTTGATCTTTGATTTGTTGGTCGATCAGTTCCAGAATCCGCTCCAAAACCTCTTGGTATTTCTTTTGAATGAAATCAGATTCTTTTCTGCCCATGATGGCCGCAAACATGCGATCTGAGCAGGGATAGTAGCGTTCATCGTCTTCGGTATAGACCGTGAACTGAACCTGCTCCGGAGCGGCGGCCTGCTCCGGGTGGGTGAAGTGATCGAGATGGTTCTCGATAAAGAATGCCGTGAACCAAGCGTCCATTTCGGGATCCAGTCCCGGTTGATAAGGTTTCTTGGAGCTTGGTTCCCGAGAATGTTTGGAATTGCCGTTGAGAGCTCTCATGGGGCCTCCTTTGAATCAAAAAAAAAGCAGCCATAGACTGGTGCAGTCCCATGCGGATTATGTATGGACACGGGTTGCTGCGGCCCTTAGCGGTAATGGCGATAGTCGACATTGTATTGATTGGCCTTGTAGGAAAACTTGCGAACCGTGGTTTTAAGTATTTGGGCCGCTAACGTAATATTCCCCCGCGTATTTTTAAGTGCGTCGATGATCATCTCTTTTTCAAGATTTGCCACCGCATCTTCCAGGGATAAAACCGGCAATGTATCCGATTCCGTACCGGTTTGTAATGTGGGCGGGAGATGGTAGCTATGGATGACCCCTTCTTCACACAAAAGCACGGCCCGTTCGATGCAGTTTTCAAGTTCTCTGACGTTTCCCGGCCAATGATAATCCATGAGCATATCTATTGCAGGTGTGGAAAACCGCCGTATATTTTTATGATTTTCCTTGGTATATTTCTCCAGGAAATGGTCGGCCAAAAGCAGAATATCTGTCTTGCGTTCTCTTAAAGGCGGCATGTAGATGGGGAAAACATTAAGGCGATAATAGAGATCATGCCTGAAAGTATCTTCTTCAACAGCCTGTTCCAGATTTTTATTGGTAGCGGTTATAATGCGAACATCCGTTTTAATGGTTTGGTATCCCCCAACCCGTTCAAATTCTTTCTCCTGCAAGATGCGCAAAAGCTTTACCTGAACGTCTATTCCCACCGATCCTATCTCATCAAGGAATATGGTCCCTTTATTGGCCAGCTCGAATTTGCCCAGTTTTTGCTTGATGGCTCCTGTAAAAGCGCCTTTTTCATGCCCGAATAATTCGCTTTCAATAAGATTGGCCGGTAATGCCGCACAATTTACTTTAACAAAAGGCCTTTTTGATCTGAGACTGTTGTAATGTATGGAGTTGGCAACAAGTTCCTTGCCGGTACCGCTTTCGCCGCGAATAAGCACCGTAGCGTTGCTTTTGGAAACTTGAGAAATCATTTGATAGACTTCACGCATTTTGTTGCTGTTGCCGATAATATCGGTAATGCGATATCGATTTTCCAGTTCGTTTCTGAGTCTTATATTCTCTTCTCTTAAATGCTCCTTCTCCAGACGGATGGTTTCCAGGTTGATAACCTGCCTTGCAACCATGGTCGCAATTACAGACATGAGCTTTTTCCCATCTTTCAGGGAATATGATTCGTCAAAAGGCATATCAACGCTCAATGCCCCGATAACCTGGTTGCCTTTTTTCACAGGCACACAAATAAAGGACAGTTCCTGATCCTGTTTGCTCTTTCTGGAAGCTGTACGGTCAAGAAACAGCGGCTCCTGGCTAATTTTGGGTATGGTGACCGCTTTACCGGTCTCGATGACCCGGCCGGTAATTCCTTCACCTAATTTATATTTTCCTTTTTCCATAGCGCTTTTGGAAAGTCCGTGAGCAACCTCTATGCTTATCTCGTCGCGCAAGGGGTGTAGAAGTGTTATGGTTCCCCTCGACATGTTCATTGAGCTGGATAGAATTTCCAGAACCTTGTATAAAGATTTTTTAAGGTCCAGGTGCTCATTTAGTGCTTCACTGATTTCATAAAGCAGGGTAACATCTTCAATTGTTTTCATGTTCTAAACTTCCGTGCATGTTCCCCATGGGCTTGTTTGCGTTACCGAAAGTAAATACATTAGGTTATCGGCATATACTTTTCTATTTCATACTGGCTTACATGTGTCCGATACATATCCCACTCAATCTTTTTATTTTCCACGAACTTGTTGAAAATATGTTCACCCAGGGCTTCTCTCACCACTTCTGATTTTTCAACTTCAAGAAGGGCTTCATAAAGGTTATCCGGAAGGGTAAAAATACCTCTTTTCTTTTTATCTTTTGCTGACATTTTATAAATATCCTCTTCAATAGGATCAGGAAGTTCATATTCATTCTCAATTCCCTTAAGACCGGCTGCCAGCATAACCGCAAAAGCAAGATAAGGATTACAGGCCGGATCAGGAGCGCGGAACTCTATGCGGGTGGCCACCTCCTTACCGGGTTTGTACATGGGAACCCTAATCATGGCCGAACGGTTGCGCCGGGCCCAGGAAATATAGACAGGGGCTTCGTAACCGGGCACCAGCCGTTTGTAAGAGTTGACCCATTGATTGGTCACGGCGATGATTTCCCGTGCATGTTTCATGATTCCGGCAATATACCCCTTGGCCATTTTAGACAAATGATATGGATCATTTCCGTCAAAGAAAAGATTTTTGTCTCCCGAAAACAAGGATTGATGCACATGCATGCCGCTTCCGTTCTCACCAAAGATCGGTTTGGGCATGAATGTGGCATAATACCCATGTTGCCGGGCGATTTCCTTGACCACAATTCGATAGGTCATGGTCTTGTCAGACATGCTGAGCGCATCGTCAAACCGCAGGTCGATTTCATGCTGGCTCGGAGCCACCTCATGATGGCTGTATTCCACCTCTATGCCCATGTCCTGCAGAGCGAAAATCGTTTCCCGTCTTAAGTTGGAAGCCATATCCAGAGGAAGGCTGTCAAAATATCCGCCTGTATCAATTCCTTCAGGCTTTTCGTTGCTTTTAAAATAGAAATATTCGAGTTCGGGGCCAACATAAAAGGTGTATCCCTTTTCTTCTATTTTCTTTAAGAGTCTTTTGAGCACATATCGCGGATCTCCTTCATACGGTGTATGATCCGGGTTGACAATGTCACAGAACATTCGGGCCACAGGTCTTTCCTCGGGTCGCCATGGCAGCAGCCTGAAGGTGGCAGGATCCGGCAAGGCGACCATGTCGCTCTCTTCGATACGCGCAAAACCTTCAATAGAAGATCCATCAAATCCCATGCCCTCGCTCATGCCCATCTCAAGTTCGGATTGAGTGATTGCAAAGCTTTTTAGCATACCCAGAACATCTGTGAACCAGAACTGGATAAAACTGACATCTTTTTCTTTAACGACTTTCAAAACATCTTCTTTGTTTTTACAGGTTACATAGCTCATTCAGATACCTCCCTTGTTTACAGCGTTCTATCATTGGTAAAGCCACTGCGAACTAACTTAATAGTATAGGAATTTCCTTTTTTTGAGTCCCGCTTTAAGTGGAACATTTTATAGAATCGCGAAGCAATTGTATAGCTATTTGATGTCCGCATGATAATCCTGCAGCGACTTTACAGTGGCCTGTCCTTTTCTTCGCCGGGCAATGCCTCTGGCGGCTGCTGTGGCCGCGGCGGTAGTTGTAATATTCAGGACATTGTATTTAATTGCCGCCTTGCGGATATAGGAATCATCATCCTTACTCTCTTTACCGCTGGGTGTGTTGACGACCAGATTAATCTCCCCGTTTTTAATTGCATCCACAATGTCGGGCCTTCCGTATCCTAACTTGTTGATCGGTTCGGAATCTATGCCGTGCTCAGCCAGAAAACCATGGGTCCCTTTTGTGGCCCGGATTTTAAAACCGAGTTCCTGGAAAAGCCTGGCAGGTTCCAGGGCACTGGGTTTGTCCCGGTTTGCTATAGTGATCAGAACGGTTCCCTCGATGGGCAGCAGCATCTGGGTGGCCTCCTGGGCTTTGAAAAAAGCCATGCCAAAGGAATCCGCCAGCCCCAGCACTTCGCCCGTTGAACGCATTTCCGGTCCCAGGAGCGGATCCACCTCGGGTAACATATTGAAAGGAAAAACCGCCTCTTTTACGCCGAAATAAGGTATGGGTTTCTTCTCGAGACCCAGATCCGAGAGTTTTTTGCCCAACATGATCTGGGTGGCAAGCCGGGCCATGGAAATATTACAAACCTTTGACACAATCGGCACCGTGCGTGAGGCCCTTGGGTTGGCTTCCAGGATATACACGGTATCGTTTACAATAGCGTACTGTATATTCATGAGCCCGACCACATGAAGCTCCATGGCAATTTTCCGGGTGTATTCATTGATGGTTTCTATGTGCTTGGGCGGGATGCTGACGGGCGGAATCACACATGCGGAGTCTCCGGAATGTACGCCGGCAAGTTCGATATGCTCCATCACCGCAGGGACAAAGGCGTCGGTTCCGTCGGCAATGGCGTCTGCTTCGGCCTCGATGGCGTTTTCCAGGAACTTGTCAATTAAAATCGGCCGTTCCGGAGAAACTTCTACGGCCACGGCCACATAGTGCAAAAGCATTTCTTCATCCAGAATTATTTCCATGGCACGTCCGCCTAAAACATAAGAGGGACGGACCATCAGGGGATACCCGATCTTTTTGGCAATATCGAGTGCCTCCTCCACGGTGCCGGCCATACCGGATTCGGGCTGAGGAATTCCCAATTTACGCATCAACTTACGGAATCGGTCCCGGTCCTCTGAAAGATCTATGGTTTCCGGAGACGTACCCAGGATTTTAACCCCTGCTTGGGTCAGCTCATCGGCAATGTTCAGGGGCGTCTGTCCGCCAAACTGGACAATAATACCTTCTGGTTTTTCCTTTTGGTAAATGCTCAGGACATCCTCCACAGTCAGGGGCTCAAAATAAAGCTTGTCAGATGTGTCGTAATCCGTGGAAACCGTTTCGGGATTGCAGTTCACCATGATGGATTCATATCCCGCCTCTCGGATGGCAAATGCTGCGTGTACACAACAATAATCAAACTCAATTCCCTGGCCGATACGGTTCGGTCCTCCGCCGAGAACCATAATTTTTTTGCGGTCACTCACTTCTACTTTGTCGGAAGCATTATAGGTAGAAAAATAATAGGCCGCATTCTCCACCCCGCTGACCGGAACAGGTTCCCAGGCTTCGACCTTGCCCAGAGAAGTGCGTTTTTCACGAATATCTTTTTCACGAACATCAAGAAGATAGGCCAGATATTTATCAGCAAAACCGTCATTTTTGGCCTGGATGAGCAAATCATCGGGAGGGATTCGGCCCCTGTGTGTCAAGATCTGTTCTTCAAGTTCCACCAGCTCCTTCATCTGCTCGATAAACCAAGGCTTTATATGGGTGATATGGTAAAGTGTTTGAATATCGGCGCCTTTACGCAATGCCTCATACATAATAAACTGTCGCTCGCTGGTGGGAGTTCCCAGCATACTCAACAATTCGTCTTTGGTTTTTTTGTTGAAATCTTTGGCAAAACCCAGGCCGTAGCGGTCAATCTCGAGGGAGCGAATCGATTTTTGAAAGGCTTCCTTGTAATTCTTGCCGATACTCATAACTTCGCCAACAGCACGCATCTGGGTGCCAAGCTTATCTTCGACGCCTTCGAATTTTTCAAAGGCCCATCGGGCGAATTTAACAACAACGTAGTCGCCGGAGGGGGTGTATTTTTCTAAGGTTCCATCCCGCCAGTAGGGGATTTCATCCATGGTCAACCCTCCGGCCAGAAGCGAGGACACAAATGCAATGGGAAAGCCGGTTGCCTTGGAGGCCAGAGCCGACGAGCGGGAAGTTCGCGGGTTAATCTCAATGACTACCACACTGCCTGTCTTGGGATCGTGGGCAAACTGGATGTTGGTTCCGCCGATAACCTCGATGGCTTCCACGATATCGTAAGAGTATTTCTGCAGCCGTTTTTGCAGTTCGGGATCAATAGTCAGCATGGGCGCAGTGCAGAAAGAATCACCGGTGTGAATGCCCATGGCGTCGACATTTTCTATGAAACAGACAGTGATCATCTGGTTTTTGGCGTCACGGACAACTTCAAGCTCAAGTTCTTCCCAGCCCAGTACCGATTCTTCCACCAGAACCTGGTTAACGAGACTGGCCGAGAGACCGCGTGCGGTTATTGTGCGAAGCTCTTCAACATTATACACCAGACCTCCGCCCGTACCGCCCATGGTGTATGCCGGACGAAGCACAACAGGATAACCCAATTCTTCTGCGACTTTTTCTGCATCCTCTACACTGTTAACTGCCTTGCTTTTCGGCATTTCAATTCCGAGCCGATTCATAGTATCCTTGAATGCTGTCCGGTCTTCTCCCCGCTCGATGGCATCGACATTTACACCGATTACTTGGACACCGTATTTTTCAAGCACACCGGTTTTAGCAAGCTCGGATGACAGGTTCAAACCGGACTGACCGCCAAGGTTAGGCAGCAGCGCATCCGGCCGTTCGGCCGCGATAATATCGGTCATGGTTCGAAGGTTGAGCGGTTCAATATAGGTTACATCGGCCATGCCCGGATCGGTCATAATGGTTGCCGGATTAGAATTAACCAGTACGATTTCGTAGCCAAGACTGCGCAAGGCTTTGCATGCCTGGGTACCTGAATAATCGAATTCACATGCCTGGCCGATGATAATGGGACCTGATCCGATAATTAAAACTTTATTAATATCTTTTCGTTTGGGCATAGAGTTTCCTTCCTTAAAAATAACTACTTCCATCCCAGCAATGAGTACATAATTTTTCTTTTGGCAGGCCGATCGCTTTTACAAGATTTTCCAATTTTTGATATTTTAACGACGTAAGTTTCAACCGTTGCCTGATTTTTTCAACCATTGCCCGATTTTTTTCTGAATTTGACGTTGCATATTCATCTAAAAATTTATCATCTGTATCCTCGAGTTCCCTTATGGCTTTTCGTCCTGCAAGATCCATCGTTGATCGAGAGGTTGAAAAATTGAGAAATTCACAAGGATAGATCAAGGTGGGGCATGCGGGGCGCATATGAACCTCGGATGCACCGCAGTCGAATAATATTTGCGCATGATCCTGCAATTGAGTGCCCCTGACGATTGAATCTTCACAAAAAAGAATCTTTTTCCCCTCAATCAGTTCTCTAATGGGAATCAGTTTCATTTTGGCGACAAGATCTCTGATGCTCTGATCCTGAGGCATAAAGCTTCTCGGCCAGGTGGGGGTATATTTAACATAAGGCCTGATATATGGAATATTTTTCTCGTTAGCATAACCGATTGCATGACCGGTGCCTGAATCCGGAATTCCGGCAACATAATCGATTTTATAATCATCTTCTTTTCCCAGAGCCGAACCGCATCTGTAGCGTACAAATTCCACATTAATTCCTTCATAGCTTGAGGCGGGATACCCATAGTAAACCCACAGGAAGGCACAAATCTGCATTTTTTTCCCGGGCTTTTTTTTCTGTTCACATCCATCCGCTGTCATAAAAATAATTTCACCCGGGCCAAGATATTTATAAATCTCAAAACCCAGGTTGGGGAATGCACATGTTTCCGAAGTTGCGGCATAAGCGCCTTCTTTTTTGCCGATAATGACAGGGGTTCTCCCTAATTTGTCCCGGGCGGCATAAATTCCTTTTTCCGTGAGCAGAAGCATGGAACACGAACCTTTAATGGCTTCCTGAGCATTTTGGATGCCTTGCTTAAAAGAATCTTCCTCACAGATTAATGTTGCTACAATTTCTGTTGGGCTTAAGTCTCCACCGCTTGTTTCGGAAAAATGAATTTTCTTTTTAAAAGCTTTTTTTGCAAGTTCCACAATATTGTTTATTTTTCCAACGGTAACGATACCAAATCTTCCCAGGTGAGATCCGAAGACCAACGGCTGAGCATCGTAATTGCTGATAACCCCGATACCTTTATTGCCGGAAAATTGGGGAAGATCTGACTCGAACTTGGATCTGAAATAGTTATTCTCAATATTATGAATGGAACGTGAAAATCCATTAGAGTTTTTTGTGGCAAGACCTCCTCGTTTTGTTCCCAGATGAGAATGATAGTCTGTTCCAAAAAACAGATCGTTTACACAGTCCCCTTTAGATACAACTCCAAAAAATCCGCCCATAAATAATCCCTTCCTGTAAAAATTAGTTCGAAAAAAAATATCATCACAGTCGCTATAGTTGTTCTAGAAAATATATTCAACAGTTAAGTCATACTAATTTATTATAGACTATATTTAACCGGTATATTTTACAAAAAAAACCGAAAAATTGCCGTCGAACTTAACGTAATCGGCCTGTTGAATATTCAATGAGCTTTTATTGACGATACCGTATATATCCGGGGAACCCATCCAAGGGCTTCACGAAGTGTATGGATTATTTCAAAGGGATGCAATATGTTGATGGACCGGTGTGCAGCCGGGCCCATGCCGGGGGAAAAATATTTGAACTGGAGATTAAGAAAAGGCCGATCAATTGGGGCTTTACTAAAGGATTAAAGGTCTCCGCAGCTCCGCCTTTGGCAAGATGGGGAATGCGCTCGCTGTTCCGGCTCAATGGGCAAGCTGCGAAATTGGTGTCCGCTGTTGCGGTCCATGGGCATTCAGGAAAAACTGAAGTTGCTGATTATTCATGGAGCGGTTGAATTAAAAAAACTCCCGGACCCCTCATTTATTTAAGTACACAAATATTTACCCATGAGGAATTCCCCGGTAGTTTACAGTCCCAGAACAACCAGCCATCAACGGAATTCCGTGTTATCGAAACCGCCGCCGCCGAAGGTGATAAGAATTTCTTTCCGTTTATCATCAAAGCACCGTCACAAACTTGGGCATAGTAGAAATACCCTTTGTATTTACAGCGGAATTCTGTTCCATTGGGAAATGCAACCCCATCCACGACCCACGACACGTCGCCAACTGTATTTTTGGAACTTTTTGGGTGAATACGGTCCATTTTAAAGGACGTTTCTGACACTTCACCGTGACTCATTTTTTTAGAGGATTGTTGCGAAGGAATTTCATCACGCAGGTCGGAATCGGTTTTAATACTTTCCATAGCCCCCCCTTAAAGTTTAAGCATGAGAATACGGCTGCATTAATGGATAAAGGGATGTAAGGATCTAAAACACAAAAACATATTATTAGCACAAATTAATCTATGCTTCAACAATTAAGTTAAACTTAAACTTCGATGTCACTTGATGCGGGTTTTAGTTGAAAGCAACCTGATATACCCTTCACTTTCGGCGCTTCTCAAGGCGGCAGAAGTCCTTGCAGTTGATATAAGCTCTTTTGTTTCAGGCATCAGTTGATGTGAAAAACCAGGAAAGTAAAAATCCGGGCCCAAAGGACCCGGATTTGGTTTATCCTTGAAAGGGGTTAATATTACATTTTTCAAACCAATTAACCCCATAAAAAAGTCCAGATTTTGATATGATAAGGATCAAACAAGACCCTGATCCAGCATGGCATTCACCACCTTTGTAAACCCGGCGATATTCGCACCTGCCATATAATTTCCGGATACACCGTACTCGGCAGAGGCATTCAGACAGGTCTGGTGGATGTTTTTCATGATCATCTTGAGGCGGCGGTCCACTTCATCTGCGGGCCAGTTCAAACGCATGCTGTTCTGTGCCATTTCAAGGCCGGATACGGCCACCCCACCGGCATTGGATGCCTTGCCGGGTGCATACAGAATTTTCTTGTCCAAGAAAATGTTAATGGCTTCCGGGGTGCTCGGCATGTTGGCCCCCTCGCAAACCAAGTGAACACCGTTCTTAATCAGGTTTGTCGCATCTGTTTCGTTGATTTCATTCTCGGTGGCACTGGGAAAGGCGCAGTCTGATTTGTGGTTCCACAAAGGATTATAATCTAAAAAAGTATCCGCTTCTGTGTAAACCGCTTCGGAATACTTATCAATATACTCACTGATTCTACCGCGTTTGATATTTTTCAGCCGTTTTACAAAGGCGAGTTTGTCAGTGTCAATCCCCTCTTCATCATAAATATAGCCGGAAGAATCAGAAAGGGTAACCACCTTGCCGCCAAGCTCAATAATTTTTTCCACGGTGTACTGGGCCACGTTACCGGAACCCGATACTAGACAGGTTTTGCCTTCAAGCGTTTGGTTTTGAGTTACCAACATTTCAGCGGCAAAATAAACACTACCGTAGCCGGTTGCTTCCGGGCGAATAAGACTCCCCCCCCAACCCAGACTTTTACCGGTCAAAACACCTGTGAACTCGTTGCGCAACTTCTTATACATTCCAAAAAGATAGCCGATTTCCCTGGCACCCACACCGATGTCTCCTGCCGGCACATCCGTATCCGGACCGATATGGCGAAAAAGCTCAGCCATGAAACTCTGGCAGAACCGCATCACCTCGTTATCAGATTTTCCCTTGGGATCAAAATCCGATCCGCCTTTGCCTCCCCCCATGGAGAGGGTGGTCAGCGCGTTTTTAAAGACCTGTTCAAAAGCCAAAAACTTGAGAATGCTCAAGTTGACTGATGGATGAAAACGCAACCCCCCCTTGTAGGGACCGATGGCACTGTTCATTTGGATCCTGAATGCACGGTTGACATGCACCTGCCCCTGATCATCCATCCACGGAACTCGAAACATAATCACGCGTTCAGGTTCTGTAATTCTTTCCAGGACAGCATCTTGACGGTATTGAGGATTTCGGTCCAAAACAGGTTGAACTGACTCAAGTACCTCTTCCACAGCCTGATGAAATTCCTTTTCGCCCGGATCTCTATTCTTTATCAAATTCAAAATGTTCGTCATATACAACCTCCTGTCAATTTATTAATTATAAATCATCACACATTGAGATTTTTTACCGTCAATTTTAAGGGTAAAAGGGTTATTCAGTCTAACATGCCGTAAATAAGTAGTTTCATGAATGGCAGGCTGTGAACCCACCCACTCCCAATCAAAATAATCGTCCGAGCCTTCAGTAACCGTAATGTAATGAATACCCAGAGACGTTATATTTTGAAAAAAGTGCGATCCCTGGGAAGGATCAGCCTTTAATTTTTCATTTCTAAGTTCAATCATGGCCCTTACCCCTGAAATATTGCGCCATTGCACCGGTATTCCAAGCCATCTGTCGGCGGATCCCCACCGTCCGGGACCAACCAGAAGATAGGGGCGTTTTTCTTTAAGCAAGCCTGCATTTAACTTATCAATTTCTTCTGCTATTTTTATCGTAGCTTTTGGTTGAAAATCATCTGGCTTAACATATACAATATCTGCAATTTCATCATTTTTTTCATTTCCAAGTGCTTGTTTGGAAAGGCAAAAGGCTTTTTCAATTTCTTTTCGGGTAATTTGAACGTCAAACCTTTCTCCACCGGCAACCATGGGTCGCATCTGAAGAAAAAAGAAATCGCCTTTCTTTTTTTTATCGGAACTTAAGTTTACCGAAAATTCAATCTCTATAGGGCATCCCATCCCCTTTCGTCCCAATTCGATCAGGTCTGACAATAATTGAGGTAGCGGAAATATATTGTACTTGAGTATCTGGGAAAAAGTTAAAATTTTGGGCCCGACCATATATCCCGTATCACGAATACGATGTTCTTCCGGCACATACGTACTGGCAAGTATCTTAACAGGATACTCCGCTTCAGCATCGTCAACCTCCCTTTTTTCCAGGTTTGAATATTTCAGGAAGTTAAGCTCATCGGAATAATTTTTAATCTTCAAGGCATAAAAAAAACGCTGGGCGTTTGCCAGGATATCATCAACCATGGAAAACTGGGGCATAACGCTTGGATATTTTGGAGAAAAGCGCACCGTTCGGCCACCTTCCACAACGGTTCTGCCCAACCCCAGAGCAATATGTGCAATCCCCTCTTCAGGTTTCATTTTGGAAACCGGATAAAAATTATGAGACTGGGCCACTCCGGAAATGGCCGGGTAAAAATAATCTCCATATTCTTCTCCGGTCAGTTGCTGGATGATAACAGCCATGGCTTCTTCCTGAGGCTGACTTGATGTACTGCGGGAAAATGCCTTGGCATCTTCATAATAGGTAGACGCATACACCAGTTTTATGGCGGTAATAAGATGGTCAAGCCGCTTGGAAAGTTGGGAATGGTTATTGGGAATCATATAGGTTTCATAAATTCCGGCATAGGGCTGGAACTGTGCATCTTCTAGCAAACTCGAAGAACGCACCGACAGGGGATATTTCACCTGGGCCAGATAAGCTTCCAATTCTTTCACCAGCCATTCGGGTATCTCTGCCTGTAAAAATGCGTCGGTAACTTCTTCATTTGTATAATTTTGGGTGGCAAAATCCTTTAGGTCGTTCTGTGCGATAAAAGATTCAAAACCGTCCGTACTCACAACCAGAGTTTTTGGAATTTCGATGTTAATTTCGGGATAACTCTCGTAAATTTTCGGATTCTGATGGAGCAGGGCGGACATAAAGGCTAAACTCCGGGCCTTACCCCCCAACGAACCCTGGCCGATTTTAACAAAGTCCATAACATCTGCCTCAAAATTATGGCTTTTGAATTGAGCGACCACGCCTTTTTGGCGCCACTTCCGCAACGCATGGACATTGGCGATAATATAATTCCGCATGTGATGGGCGCTTGCAAAATCAGAGGCTTTGACCTCACGAAACTTGGAAGCAAGGGGGATTTCCGAACGAGACATAATCCAGTTGGAAAAATGATTGCGCTTGGCATGATAACAAATCGATTCATCCGGTATCATAGCAACCTTTGCCTCAAGAGCACGAAGGTCGGACGCCCGGTCAATTTCCGTGCCGTCCGGCATGCGGAAAACAAAATCTCCAAATCCTAAATGGTTCAGAAAGAAATCGTGTAACTCTGCAAGAAGGTTTGGAGAATTCTTGTCCAGAAAAACCGCCGGAATTAAATCTGCTTTTGCCTTATTGGATGATTTTGAACTCATCAAGAGAAGGGGAAGATCAGGGATTTCCTTTTTCATTTGTGACAGTAACAAAAACCCTGCATCATCGATCAGCCTTCCATTTTTAGGGATGCGGGTATCCGATATAATGCCGAACAGAAATGACCGGAACTTTTGGCATAGTTCCATGGCCTCTTCATAGTTCTCCGCTAAAAGGATTTTGGGCCTGGCCCGCATGGTAAGCAGTCGGTGTTCTTCGTTGAGACCAGCTCCAAGGACAGCCTGGGTTTGTTTTACAATTTCTTTGTAAATCATGGGTAGAAAAGAAGAGTAATAAACCGGTGAATCCTCAACCAGAATCAGTACCCGGACCATTGCCTTCTGAGTGTCGTTTTCAACATTCATGCGATCTTCCACGTTTTTAACCAACGCGAGCAACAGATCGGAATTGCCGGACCAGATAAAACTTTTGTCAATCCCTTTACAATTCTTGCTTTTCGGAAACGGATAAATACCGATGGGGCTGTGAGATAGTAGAATAACAGGGAGACTCGGGTTGAATTTCTTAATCTCCAGGCCCAATGAAAACGCATCCATGTCATCGACATGGGGCATGGTTAGAACCATATCGAACTTTTTCTTATTCAAGTGAGACAGCGCTTCTCTAGCCGAAGACGCCCGCGTTACCCTGGGCGGAAGACTAAGATTTAACCCACTGTATTCATTTATGATCCTTGATGCCGGACTGCCATCTTCTTCCATTATGAACACATCATAGGGACTGGAAACAAATAAGATTTCACGCACCTTGATTGACATCAACTCGTGAAAAACTTTTAAGTGTGAATAAAATTCACCGGGTATTTGACTGTCTTCTTGAATCATCCTTTGTCCCGATTTTATGTGTTGATCAGGATGGCAGCGGAAAAAAAGTGGTCCCAAGGCCGGGGTGGAACCACCAGAGATGTTTTTAAGCCGCCTCTGGTGGTTATTGTAATGCCATTTATATATTTTTTCAAGAATCGATTATCTGGAGGGCTTCCTCCCGATAGGCGTCCATTACATATGGCGTACCTGTGACTTTGGCACATTCTTCGGTAAGTGAGAATATGTCATTTCGACTGATGTATTTGACGGCCCAGTTTCTGGAGCCAGCCATTATTTGTTGAAGTCCAACCTTGATTTTATCAGTCACGCTGAAAATGCCGATGGCACCCAAAGGAAGACGTTCGGCTTCCGAACCGTATTTTTCTTTTAACACTTCATAATTCATAAATATTTCTTCTTTGGTAGATCCAAATCTCGAAACGGTAGCCGGAAGACCACCGGCTTCTCCTCGCAACCACTTTTCAGTGTTTTTACCCACCATGCCCGGGATCATTAACGCGCGGCCCATGCATACGGCCTTACAGTACGGTGCACCTAAAGCCAGTGCTTTGAATACATGATCCTCGGAAGAAAAGCCACCGGCAAATGCTATATCCGGGACCCGTTTCCCCCGTTGGGCCAGACGTTCACACAGCTCATAGGCCATGGAGTGAAGGTATATGGATGGAATACCCCACTCGGCCATCATTCTCCAGGGGCTCATTCCGGTCCCTCCCGGAGCACCGTCAATGGTTAAAAGATCAATATCGGCATCGCTGGACCAGCGTATGGCCATGGCCAGCTCTCTCATCGGGTAGGCGCCTGTTTTCAATGTTACCCGTTTGGCGCCGAGTTTTCGTATCCTTTCGACTTCATTCATAAAGCCTTCCTGATCAATGAATCCGAGACGCGAATGCCGCTCAAATTGCTTTAGGGGACCCGCCTTAAAAGCAGCCTGAAAAGCGGGTTTTTCCGGGTCCGGCGTAACAATGTAGCCGCGTTTTTTCAATTCCAGCGCCCGGTCCAAAGAGTTTACCTTAATTTCACCACCGATGCACTTGGCGCCTTGTCCCCATTTCAGCTCAATGGTTTCGACACCAAACTTATCAATGACGTATTCCGCAACTCCGTTGCGGGTATCCTCAACGTTCATCTGTACGAGGATATCCCCATAGCCTTCTTGATAGCGACGATATTCTGTTATACGGCGGTCCATCTCCGGAGATTTTGTAACCTTGCCGTTTTCGTCGAGTTCCAACTCAGGATCAATCCCGCATACATTTTCACCACACACCAGGCTGATACCGCTGATTGCAGCTCCTATTGCAAAGTGTTCCCAATTTCTGCGGGCAATATCCGTACTGCCGAGGGCGCCGGTAAAAATAGGCACTTTCATCTTTACCTTGTCGGTGACACCGAAAGATGTTTCAGTATTCACGGCCGGGAATGTCGCCTTATCCGGATCAGCTTCTATTCCTTTGGCCCCAAATGCGTAGCCCATAATATTAAGGTGAGAGTAGTCAACCGGGTAGTCCTTGTCGGCACCAGCGGTGACGCTCCCGAAAGGCTCCGGATAAAGGAGTTCACGTCCACGAAATGTGGCCCTGAACAAATCGCAATTACCTTTGCATCCATCAATACATCGGCTGCAGATACCGGATTGGGGAGCAACGTTTCGAGATCGGTTTTTTGTTTGTAATGCCTCATTAGCATTTGGTCGATGTAGGTTCACAACTGTTCTCCTTTCACGATATGAACTTTAAATAAAAAAAGCGCCTGCCTGGTTAAGGAAAAGACGCCTTTGTCTTTTAACTTTGAAAAAAATCCACACGCCTTTGTGTGTAATTTCATCCATACTAATTTTAAATTTTTATTATTAGCTATGCTAATATAATTTGTCAAGTAATGTTTGACTCATTTTATAACATTTTTCAAGGGGTTTATGGCGATGTTAATAAAGAGCGCCAAATACGTTATTGTCTCTTTTTACCCTGTTGATTCTGACCTGAACCCTGGTGTTTTTAAGATTATCCTCACCGTTTACATGAACCGGTATATAGTTTGATGATATTCCCTTAAGCAAACCCGTGGATCTGTCTCTTTTGTCTTCAATAAGGATTTCAACCGTTTTCCCTGTAAACTTTTTGTAAAAATCCTTTCTTTTTACGTGGCCGAGACCGCGCATTTTCTTGCAGCGGGCTTTGATGGTTTTTGAATCTACCTGTTGTGGATAACTGCTTGCAGGTGTACCCTTTCGAGCTGAAAACGGGAAAACATGCAGATAGGTGATGGGCAATTCATTGATTAATGAATATGTATTTTCAAAAGCCTTCTCGGTTTCACCTGGGAAACCGATTAACGTATCCACACCTATGGCAGCATTAGGAAGCAATTCATTAATTTTTATAATCTGATTCCTGAAAAGCGAACGTGTATACGGCCGGTGCATTTTTTTTAAGATAAGATCATCCCCGCTTTGCAGAGGAATATGAAAGTGATGACAAAAAATGTCTGCTTTTGCCACAAGTTGTATTATATCATCCGTAAGCTCATGGGGTTCTATGGAACTGAGTCTCACACGGTGGATAGGATTGGATTCACAAATCCGGTGTAATAGCTCTGCTAAACCGGTTTTTGGAGAAAGATCTATTCCATAGGCACCCAGATGCACGCCGGTGAGGACAACTTCGTGATATCCGGCCTTTTTGAGCTGCTTTATATTTTCTAATACGTTTTCAATAGGCATGCTGCGGCTGCGTCCCCGCGCATAGGGGACAATACAGTATGTGCAGAAACTGTCACAGCCGTCGTGAATCTTTAAAAACGGGCGGGTTCTGTTCCCCGAGGTCGCTGCAGAAGTCTGTTCGAAATTGTGTTCAGACAATATGTTTTGCCGGATCAGGCGAGGATAGGGGCCTTTTTCTTTTGATAAGACGATATCGGGTATTTTAAATTTATCCGTGTGACCGATGATGTGGTGAATACCGTCTATTTTATTAATTTCATCAGGTTCGGTCTGGGCATAACAACCGGTTACAATAATACGTGCTCCCGGATTGGATCGTATGGCCTTTCGCACAGCCTGCCGTGACTGCATGGATGCTTTCTGTGTGACCGCACATGTGTTAATAATGCACAGGTCTGCCTTTTCTTTAGGGTGTACCGGATAACATCCTGAGTTTTTCAGTTGATGGGCCATGGCATCCGACTCGAATTGATTTACTTTACAACCCAGCGTGGTGATCGTAAACTTGGGGAAATGATTCTGTATATTCGATACCGGATACCGGCGCATCCTTTTTTGTTGTTTTTTCATCAATTTTTATGCAAAACTCAAATAATAACTGATTTTATATACACTGGTAATATGTCTTTTATCAATAAAAAAAGCCGGCGAATACTA